>CAMBEQ010000007.1 GCA_945865545.1 Sediminibacterium ginsengisoli
CAATCTTAATATCAAGAATATATTAAATAATTTTGATACAATTAATTTTTCAATATCAATTTTATTGTTTATATAACAATTTTTTTCTTTTGATAAAACAGTTTGCGATGAAAAATAAATTAATTTTTTTTGTGGGTATTTTTTAGATAAATTAATAAGTTCGTTTTTTTCCCTTTTAAACTTTAATAAAGAGGTTTCATTAAAGTTTGGTACACCTTTAGCATAAATTATAATTTCATTATTGTTACAAAAAGTTTTGAATTAATTATTACATTTGCGATTGAACCACTACCTATAATCATTTTATAATTTATTTATTAAATTAATGTCTGACGCCCTTACTAAAAATCACATTTTTAAACGTCTTGAATATTATTTCGAAGTCAAATAATAAAGATTTAGTGAACAAATACTCCTCTTCTAGCTGCACTTTTTTTTCAATCGTGATATCATCTCTTCCATTAATCTGTGCCCAACCAGTAACACCTGGCTTCAATTTATAAACACCAGTAGCAACTCTATACTCCATTAAATCATATTGATTGTATAATGCTGGACGAGGACCAACAAATACCATTTCACCTTTTATTATATTAATAAGATTGGGGAGTTCATCTAGACTTGTTTTTCTTATGAACTTACCTATTTTAAATAAATATTGATCTGGATTTATTAGTAAATGCGTTGCAACATTTGGCGTATTCTTTTTCATGCTTCTAAACTTGTAAATATTGAAGAAGGTATAATTAATACCTACGCGTTTTTGAATGAAAAAAAATGGAAAGCCATCTTCAATAACTATAGTAATTATAACTATTAAGAAAATTGGGGAAAGGATAATAAGGAAAAGTAGGGCAAAAATCCTATTAAGCATTTTTTATTTTTTTAATTTTCTTAAATATAATTTAAAGATAAAAGTGAAATTATAATCAAAACACTCTGAAAAGGAATCATGAATCTAGAAGCATTAACAGGGCCAGTGATGTAAATATAAAAAATATTTATATTTATATGGTAGATTAAATTTATAAAACTAAATTATATAAATAATAAAAATTCTTTCAATGATGTAAAATAAGACTAGTAGGAATGTAGTAGTAAATAAAATATTAGAACTATTAAAAAATAATTTAAACAATTTTGAATTTGGATTATTTTACCCCCTAAATGAAATAAATGTTTTGAAAAGTTCTACATTTGTTTTGTATGGCATATTATTACCAATTGCAGCTGTAATCTTTCTATTAGATACCAAGTAATTTTCTGTTATTTTTTTTAATAAAATTGAATTATATTTTGATTTTAATATACCACCAAAATAAAAAAGTAATTTTATAATTTTTTTTGGTATTGAAATGAAATAGATCTTTTTACCGGTTATGTCTGAGATTATCGAAATTATTTGATTAGTAGATATTGTATCATCATCTGCAATATTATATATTCCAGATTCAATATTATGTTGTATAATCAATTCGTTTATGGTGTAACAAAGATTATCTACGTAACAGAATGAACGTTTATTGATAAATGCTGATAAAGGCCAAAATCTTGATTTTGTAACAAAGTTATATAATAAATTTAGATTTCCTTTATTCCCTAAACCATATACCATTGCTGGCCTTAATATGTAAAATTTTTTAAAAGAATTAAGACTGTGATTTAAAATATACTTATCAGCTGCTAATTTGCTTCTCCCATAAATACTACTAGGTGCTTCAAAAGTATTTTCTGTAATAAAATTATTTTCAGAAAAATCAGATACAGCTTTTATTGAACTTATAGTTATGAATTTAATTGCATTTGAAGATAAAAATGAATCAAAAATCCTATTACACAATTTAGTATTGACATTGAAATATTCACTTGAATTTGAAATATTATTGGTATCATGTGCCTTGCCTGCAAGATTTATTATTACATCAAAATTATTTGCATTAAAATTATATTTAGCTAATCTTAAACTAATTATAGTTATATCATAATTAAATTTAGATAAAAATAATTTTAAGTTACTTCCTATAAAACCTGATGCACCTATTATAGCAATTTTCATATTTATTAGAATTGCTTAAGGCAATCCTTATTAATTATTTTTCTGTTAATGTCATTAAACCAGTTCCATTTATTATAAAAATAAAATGCAGATCTTAAATATATTATAAACAGTTTAAAATTTTTATTTGCTCCAGAAGCATAACCATGATATACTGATACTAATGGATAATATATTGTCTTATATTTCATATGTATTCTTCTTGAAAGATCCCAATCTTCAAAATACATAAAATATCTCTCATCATATAATCCAATTTTTGTTATTGATTCTAAATTTAATAAAGTAAAACATCCAGATAATATTGGAGAATTGTAAATTAGATTAGAATTAATATTTCTTAATTCAATTTGATTTACGATTAAACGATTTATAATTGGTAAATATTTAAATTTTCTAAAAAACAATTGTAACGGTGATGGTAGTAATTTAGGTAAAAATTGTATAGTGCCATCTAAATTTAGAATTTTAGGCATAATCATTCCAATAGTTTTATCTGAAATTACATAATTCAACAAATGATTTATTGTACCTAATGGAATTATTATATCTGGATTTATAATGAAATGATAAGAAAAATTCTTTTTAATTGCATCATTAAGTGCGATATTATGAGACTTACCAAAACCAGGATTACTTGGATTATGTAAATATACTACATTATAAAAATGATTAAAATCAGATTTATTATTATTGATAGAATTATCAATTAAATAAATACATTTAATATTAGAAAAAATTAAATTTTGAATTAACTTAATAATTTCATTTATATTGCTATTGTAAAGTACAATAGAAGCACTTGCTCTAATTGAAAGGGGCTTGGTAATAAAAATATTAGACATTTATCCATATTTTAAATTCAAAATCATATCTTTTAATAACTCTAGCTGGATTACCAATAGCTATTGAATTTTTAGGAATATCCTTTGTAACTACTGATAAGGTACCAATTATTGAACCTTCCCCAATTGTTACACCAGGTAGAATACAAGAGCCTTCTCCAATCCAAACATTATCTTCTATTGTTACAGGAGAAGTACTTAATTTTCGATTTTTGGGTATGGATGTTGGTTCATCTTGAATTAATCCTTTGTATGAACCATGATTAATATCGGTAATAAATATTTTACTAGCAATTAAAACATTATTCCCAATATTAATACATTCGCCTGCTGATATATGAACATTATCATTAATTTCAACATTTTCTCCGAATAAAAGAACAGCTTTACTTTTATTTGAAAATGGATAAGCTTCAAATCTACAATTGTATCCACAGGTTAAATTGTTACCAATTTTAATAAACTTTTTATTTCGAATGTCAAATGGAAATCTTATTAACCTAGCATTACTATAAAATAATTTTGTTAAAATAAAAGATCTTATTAATCTACAAAATCCAAAAAAATCATATTGTTTATACAAGGTATTTTTATTTTGATATATTATTTAAAATAGTAAGATATTCCATTGCTCTTTCTTGTGCTGAATTGAAATTTTTTAATCTGGACTTTCCTAGTGAAATTAGATTAATCCTCAAATTATGATTATTTTTAATATCTAAAATTTTATTTACTATATCAACTGGATTAATCGGATCAAAGTAATAAGCGGCTTCTTGACAGATTTCCTTAGCGAATGTTAGATTAGAAGTTAAAATAGGTTTATTCATAACCATAGCTTCAGGATAATTAGCCGTAAAACATTCTAAAAGCGTAGGCAAAAAAACTACATCAGATATTTCATACAATTCTGGGCATTCTTTTACATCAATTCTACCTAAATTGATAATTGATTTTTTAGCAATTGGATGAAAATTTTTTTCATATAAATTTTTATCAATAGTAAGAATAAATTTAATGTTGTTATTTATATCTATTTTGTTTAGTAACGGAATTACTTCATTTAAAATAATTAAATTTTTATGTTTTTCAAATGAACACAAACTTAGTAATATAAAATCATTGGTATTAATTGTTGGTATTTTAATAGTATTAAAATGGTTAATTTTAGTAAAATAATTGTTATATGTGTTACTCACAGTAAAAATATTATTTATATTTACTTTTAATAATTTATGTAATCTTTTAGTTACATCTTTAGTTTCACATACAAAATATTTACCATTTCTTTTTAAAAAAAATACATGTATTATTTTTTTTAAAAAAATTAAAAGCCTATCATATAATGGTATTATATTAAAAAATGGTGATTCAGGATATACATAATGAGGATATGCATAACCTATCAAATGAGGATATTTTGGAGTCCACCAAGAGGGTCCAAAAATTGAAAAAACACAATTTGGGTTAATTTTATTAGAAAGAGTTCTTAATCTATTCCTAATTGTAAATCCATAAAATAAATTTAAAGGGTGCTTTTTAAAAATATAAAATTTAAAATTCTTGGGGAAATCAGTGATTTTAATTTGATTTAACACAGTTTTACTTAAAAAAACATGATACTCATTATCTGAAATTTCTATACATTCATAAAGAAAAGATACACTTACCTGAGTAACACCTGTCCCACTCAAAGTAGAAGTATTGATAATAATTTTCAAGAAATCTTAATATTAAATTTGTATAAAATTTGTCTAATATTAAATTTAATTCGCATTAAAAACGCATTATAATATATTAAAAAATAATTTTGTGTAAAGTTACTTTTTTTTGCATTTATTATTTCTCTATTAATTTTTTTTGCATTTCTCATTCCTATACCACCTTCGCGAATAGTTGCTGAAATAAAATCTGTAAATACTGGATTAATAAATTTATAACACCTTAATAAAAATTCATAATCACCAGCTATTTTATAATTAATATTAAATTTACCAAAATTATGAAATAATTTTCTATGATGTAATGAAGCTACATGAGCAATAGTGCAATATCTTTTCATTTTATTATTCCATGGCTTACCTATAATTCGAATCTGTTTTAAATTAGAGTTAACTAATTTATTCTTTGAAGAAATAAAATTACAATTAATATTTTTTTTAATTTGAGCATTGTAATTATTAAAAGCATTGGGATTAAAAAAATCATCACCGCCAATAAATGTTACCCAATTAGCTGAAGTTAGTTCTAAGCCTTTATTCCATGCATCATAAATACCATGATCTTTTTCTGATATCCATTTTAATTTATCATCAAATAATAGTTCAAATTTTTTTAATATTTCTACTGTTGCATCATAAGAATTACCATCAATTATTACTAATTCAAAATTAGTATAATTTTGTTCTAAAATAGAAACTAAGCACATTTCTATTGTTTTTTCGGAATTATATGTTGCTATAATAATTGAAATTTTATTTTCAAACATTAATTATAATTGAATAAAAGTTTTAAAGAGCCCATAAATGGGTCAAGTGGATGTTCAAAGGCAAGAAATTGGATTGATGAGATTTTATTAATAACCATAAAGGAAGTTCTTAGTAAGCCCGATAAGAAAATAAAAATCACGAAAATTAAAATTTTATTTTTTGAAAAATTAAAAATAAGCCACCTAAATATATAAATTCCAATAAAGGGAATTGAAAAGTATGTAACTCTATTTATAATACTACTAATAGATGGCAGAAGTACTGTTAAAAAACTTAAAATTAAGGTAATGAAAAATATATAATTGTTCCAATTATCATTTTTGAAAAAATAAAATGTGAATAATAAAAATGAAGAAAAAAATAACATGACAATAATTTGTCTAAAATTATTGCCTGAATCTGAATCTATATAAGCAATAATTCGATCTAAATTTAATGTAGATAGATAATTTATTGCACTTGTAAATGTGATAAATAAAATTGAAGTTATAAATAATATAAATAGAATAATTGGTAATTTGTTAAGATAAAATTTAGTTTGTTTAAATGAAATAAAAAGTAAAAAGAAAATTACAAATATTATTGAAACTAAATGGATAAGAGGTGTAATTAAAATATAAATAATTCCAATTCGTTTATTTGAAATAAAATATTTTACAGTACCAAGTAAAAAAAAGGAGAAGGCAAGTTGTTGTCTCCAAATGTGAAATATCGAATCTAATGACCCAGGGGTTATAAAAAAATAAGCTAATGCAATTATAAGAAAATACTTATTTGATATAGTATAAAATGAATAAAATAAAATTATAAATATTAAAAAATAGTGTGTAAATAAAAATTGGTTTTCGCCAAAATTTAAGAAATTTAATAAAAACCAAAATGGCAAATGCCAAAGTGGTTCATTGTTACCAGGAAATTCAAAAAATCTTGTAAAGATATCACTAAATGATAATTTGAAATTTGTATTATAAAGTAAAATATAATTAGTTACATCGTCTCCAGCAGTATCATCGGCCCAAAAAACACCATATTTTCTAGAATAGAAAAATAAAGTAAATGCAAATGCAGGGGCAAATATAGTAATTAATTTAGGTGGGGTAATAAATTTAGATAAAATAGCTAAAAAAAAGAGTGCCAAAAATGGATTTAAAAATAAGAAAGCTGTAATACAAATAATAGAAGATAAATAAAATATATTTATTTTATCTTTATTTTTTTTAAATAAATAGTTTTCTTTATAAAATTCTTGATTTATTAACAACTAAATATTATTATAAATTTCTAAAAAATATTGCATCAACTTGTAATAATTTTCCTGTTTCTGAATTAATAAAAACAGGGTAATATGCCCATAAATTATACCCAAGTTTATTAAGCTTATCTACCATTTCATTATATAAAATTTGCCCACTATACAATTGTACAAAAGATAATTCGACTTGAATTCCAATTATATTTTTAAGTATTTCAGAAGCTCCATCCAATACTCTGTCTTCAAAACCTTGTGTGTCAATTTTTAAAAAATAATTTAATTGATTGGTATTTAATTCATGAAATATTGTATCAAACTTATGAATTGTCACTTCTTCTCTCCCGATAAACATAGAGTTATTGTCCGCAGTGACATGTGAATCTAAAATATTTAATATTGAGCTGCTTTCTGAATTTTCAGAAATATTAATATTAGTTACACCATCTTCATTTCCAATAGCCATTCTAGGTGCTACTTGCCAATTTATATCTTTTTTGGATGTTTTAATTAATTTAATGTAAGCACTAGACAATGGTTCAAATGAAATAATATTACCTTTAAACCCAATATCTCGTAAGTACAAACCATAATTTCCTTCATTTGCTCCAATATCAAAAATTGTTTTTATATTAAATTTATTTAACATTCTATTATAAATGAATTTAGGATCTTTTTCTTTTTTATAGCGACTTAAATTATATCCAAGATAATTGATACTTCTTTTTAAAATATTTTTCATAAATTAATTTAATATTTCTTTAATAGCCTGAATTACATCATCAACATCATTATCTGTTAATTTAGCTGATAGCGGTAAACTTAAAATACTTCTACCCACTTTCATAGCATTAGGGGTCATCTCAGGCTCCCAACCTAATACATCTTGGTAATATGGATGTTCTGGAATACTTAAATAATGTACCCCAACTCCAATTTTATAATCTTTTAGTCTATCAATAAATTCATCTCTTGAAATTCCACATAATTCTTTTTCAATTAAAATAGTAAACAAATGATACCCGTGTATTGTATTTTGTGCAGGAGCTGGGGGTAATATTATGGGTAGGTCTTTAAATTCTATCATATACTTCTTCCAAATCAATTCTCTTCTTTCCCAAAAAGGTGTTATTTTTTTTAATTGTTGTATTCCAATACTAGCTTGTAAATCCATCATATTATACTTAAAACCACATTCAACAACTTGATAGTGTTTATAACCGTCATCACCAAATCTTTTCCATGCATCCTTGTTCATTCCGTGTAAACCTAACGTTTTTATTCTTGTAGCAAACTCATTATTTTTTGTTAATACCATGCCACCTTCACCAGTTACAATATTTTTTGTAACATAAAAACTAAAACAACCAAAATCTCCTATAGTACCAACATGCTGCCCATGATATACAGTTTCAATAGCATGTGCACAATCCTCAATAATTTTCAAATTAAAATCGGATGAGATTTTCATAATTTCATCCATATCACATGGTCTGCCAGCAAAATGTACTGGTATAATTGCCTTCGTTTTGCTTGTGATTTTTTTTCTAATCTCGACTGTACTAATATTTAAAGTATCAATATCTATATCAGCTAATATTGGTGTACCGCCTGCATGAATTATTGCATTGACGGTAGCACAAAATGTTAATGGAGTAGTTATTACCTCATCTCCTGGTTTTATGCCTGATACCAACATACTTAGATGCAAGGCTGCCGTACAAGAACTCAATGCAATTGAATAATTTGCATTTTTATACTCTTTAAAATCTGATTCAAATTGTGCAACTTTTGGGCCTGATCCTAACCAACCTGATTTTAAAGTTTTAATTACTTCATCAATTTCTTCTTCTTCAATAAATGGTTGTGCAAAAATCAAAAAGTCATTTCTCATTATAATACAATTTAGTTAGATATGTTTCAGAATATATATTAAATCTTTTTGTAAAAATTCTTTTTAGGTCTTTAAAACTTTGTAATAGTACAAAAAATAAATTAAAACCAAATATGTCTCTATAATTATATCTAGCAGGATAATATCTTTTGAAATTATAGTTGATATCAATACTAATAATAAGCTTTTCTGCATCAATTAGTAAATTTACATATGAAGAATATATATATGTAATAACATTTTTTGTATATCTATATCTACCAAGTTCATATAAACCATTAGGGTATCTTCCAAATGCATGATAGTGATAAAATATTATTGGAGTATTATTTACATATAACATTTGATCTTTTATAAATATTCTATATTGAAGTATATTCCATGGAGCAACACCAGCACCAATATTATTAATGACTTTAACACCATTAAAATTATCAACCCAATTATCTAAACAGAGTTGCCCAGGATATAAAGTTGGTGTATTTTTACTATATTTAAAACACTCTGTTTTCCAATAATTTAATACTGATAATCCATCTAAATTATTTTTGAATGCATTAAATTGAATACAATAATTCCCAGCTGATTTAGCATTATCAGTATCTAATGAAAAGTTATGTGGTACTAGACAAGATGAATACCCCTCTAATTCGTTTATAATTATTTCAGGATCAGAAAAAAATATTGTATCGGATTCTTGATAAATAATCATGTCTAAATAAAATGTATTTAATAAATATTCACAAAATACTGGTTGACATACCCAACAAAATTGTCCAAATGTAGTTTCATTACGAACTATATTTAGTTGAGAATTCATTAAATCATCTATATGTATTGGAATTAAATTAGTTAATTTAAATTTAATTAAAAGTTTGAAAGATTCTGTATCCATACATAGACAAAATAATTGATAGTTTCGGCTTGAGTATTTTAAAGAATTATAAAGTGCTAATCCTTGAATTAAATAATTTTTATCAAAAATTGTACAATATGATCTCATGTAAATATTAATTGAAAATTAAAAAAACATTTTTTTATAAGTTGTATTAATTTATTTAATTTATACATATATTTACCTTTTATATAAAATTTCCGGAGATTTACAAAAGCTTGTTTTAATTCATTTTTTTCAATTCTATAAACTTTTATATCTATTTTTGAAACTTGAGTATTAAAAATACTAATGTTCCCACTATGGACACCTGAACCATCAAATCCGATGTTATTTACTAAACTTTTAGATGGATATAAACATAGCATTTTATTTAAAAATATTGAAGCGTACCATCTAATTGCCCAAGAATCATTTTTTTGTCTAATTTGATCTTCAAGCATATTGAAATAATTTACTGTGCCATCTAAATCAAAACTATGTTTTAAATTATTTTTTAAAATTTTATTTTTTAAAATTTCACCATCAATTTCAAATTTATCCCATGCTCTTCTCCAAGTTCCCCATCCCCATGATGAAGAACATCGTAAAAAAAATGTCTCTGAATTTATTTTTCTTGTGGGATACCAATATCCACAAATTGAGGCAACATTTTGATCATATTCATAAAGCGTTAATGCATCGTTCATGAACTTTAGAAAATAATTAGATGTAATAATATCATCTTCTAGTATTATTAGTTTATTTGAAAAAGATGTAACATAATTTATACCTTTGATAACTGAATTTGCTAAACCTTGATTTTCTGAAACTTCAATTACTTTAACTTGGTTAAATCTACTTTCATTTTTTGCAATTTCCCTAGTCAATATAATTTGCTTCTCCTCTTCATAAGAAATATTTTTTGGATAACCATCACAATAAATATATAAATTAGAATTTTTAGATTCATTATTTAGTGAAAGTGCATTTAATGTAGCTAGAAGTTTATTGGGTCTATTAAATGCAAAAATTAATATAGGTACAAAATTCATTATTTATATTTAATGATATCTAAATCAATTTTAAGAAATGAATTTACTGAATTCAATTATAATTTTTCTTTAAAATAATTTAAAAATTTATCATTAAAGATTTCCTCTTTAAGACTCAACACTTTTTCTAAATAATTATCGCTGTTAACATCGTATTTATAGGAAAAAGTTGATAGTATTTGATAAAGTTGGTAATTATCACTTGACATCTCGTTAATATATGCTTGGTAATAGAAGGACAGGATATTTGTTTTATTAAAATCTATTTGCGTACTTAAATCTCCTCTTAGAATTAAAAAAAAATCTTTTAGGTTATAACATGTATGAACAAAATTGAAATTTGTATAAATATTGTCGTATAATGCTACAGTGGGTATTCCATGATATGCCATCTCTATTCCTATAGTTCCTCTTGCAGTACAAATTAAATCAGGTTTAATATTTATTATATTTAAATTTGATATGTTAGTATCTAATATATAAAAATGAGGGGAATTATAACTATTAATTAAATTAATAGCAATGTCATTACTTCCTTCAACTGCATTTGGATGTAGTTTTATAAATATACTTGTACTTTTTAGATCAATTAAGGCCGCTAAAGTTTGTTTCAGAAATTGATACATATCGGGAAATTGAAGTGACCTAAACATATGTGGCGAATCATAAAAATCATGCATAAAAATAACTACGTTTCTAGTTCGAATTTTGAATTGTTCTATTAAATTCGGATTACAAAAATTATTATTATATGCAGATGCCCTCATATAAATTGTAGCGGTATCAATTTCTCCTAAAAACCTTGACTCTAGATTTTTTTTTGCTAATTCTAATTGTTCATTATTTAAATTAAAATTTGAGTTAAATCTAGTATGATTTATATTATGAAAGGGATAATTAATTTGTATTTTTTGAAATATTGGATCTACTGTATAAACATCGATATTTTTCTGTAAACAAGTACGAAGTGTAATTCCATGATGTATATATGAAGTATAAGTATTAACAAGTATTTTTAAATTTATTTTAGTAATTAAGAATTTAAAACTATAATATAGATTCAAAGCTTTTTCAATTACTTTAATAACATTTTTATCAATATTTAAAATTGTTGGTTGATGATAGAATCTTAGATAGGTGTCATAAATTAAATCACCAACTAAAATATTTTCAAAATTTAACACTAATAAATTTTCAGGATTGTTATTAAGATTTTTAATTATATTATATAGTTCATTTTTAATGAATTTTTGATTGTAAAATTTTTTATTGTTGCTAAAAAGCACTGATTCACCAAAAGATAAATATAAATTTTTATTTTTTCTATACAATATTCTAGTAATAATTTCATGCTTTTTTGACCAAAAGATATTTACATCATGTAAACTAATAAGTAAATTATGTTTATTCGCTAAAACTTTACTAGCAGCTGCAAGTTTAATTGTATTTTCATTATCTTTAACAAGTTGTACAAGTAAAATTCCATTTTCTTTCCCTTTAACAGTATCAGATTTAAAAAAAATAAAAAGATTTCGAAATAATATATTATTTTTTGAATACCATTCTTGCAAAATCATATTCAAAAAATTATGTATAGATTTTAATTTTTTATTTATAGAATAAAAATTCATTTTTTATATTTTAATGTAGGAAAAATCTCTTACCAATGAAATGCCTTTTCAAATAAATCAATCGAATTCTCAATAGATAATTCTGCTCTTAATTTAAATATATTTTTTCTAAATAAAAATGCTTTATCTCTAAATTGAGAATAATTTTCAATTATATCATACATTGTATTAGCTAAACTTTCGTTACTTTCACAACATATACCAATTGGTAGATCAATCTTATTGAAATTATTAATGCAATCATTATTTAAATGTAAAACAGGTTTCATGTATGATAAACTTTCGAGAATTGAATTTGAACAACTAAGTTTATAACGATTTTTATTGTGTAATATAAGAAATACATCGATATCCTTCGCCTGCTTTTCCATTTCAATCCTATCTAAACGCTTTCCTGGACTTGAACATGTAACATTCTGGAAACCATCAATTCCTCTATCATCCATTCCAATTATTCGTATTTCATAAGGTTTAGTTATTGTTTTTTCTGAGAGTTGCAAAAGCAAATCTTTCAAGGCACTTGAATTCCCATATCCAAAAGTTGCGAATTTCACATGATTATTAATTGGCATTGGGAGAGGTTCAACAAAAATAATTGGAAGTGTTAATAAATTAATATTTAAACTTTTAATATCAATATAATTTTTAGCATTTTTTATGATATGGGATGATAAAGCAATGTATTTATAATCATCGGTATTATTCCATAAAATAATTTTTTTAGTTTGAAATAAATTACTAATTATTAAATGGTTCCATCTCATTAGAAAATTGTATTTATTCAAAACATTTTTTAAAATAAATATTATTTTTTTAAAAAAATGTTTTGAATACAATTTTTTTAACCTATATAATAGAGGTTTTTTATCAACAATTGGCGGTATGAATTCATTTTTTTCATTTGAAATATTTTCAAAATCTCCATGAAGTACAAAACTAAATTTAAAATCCTTATATTTTTTATTTTGTTTTAAATTTTTAATAAGATATAATATAGGTGGAGTAAATGATAAAAAGAAAATTTTATTTATATTTTTTTTTTGGATAATTGAAAATAATTTTTTAAAAAATAGATAATATTTAAATATTCCAATAAAACTTTTTGAATCTAAAAAATTAATTGGGATATATTCAATATTTTTTATTAAAACTTTATCATGTTTTAAAATATATTTTATTGCAGTTATATGGGATAAATGTGCATAAAATAATATTTTATCATTTGGAAAAGCTAAATGAAGTCCATAAATAAAGCCACTATTAACTTTTTCATGTGTAATTTCTTTACACTGAGGTTCAATTATTACAATCATATTTCTTTTAACATTAAATCAGCAAAATTATGAAAATTAACTTTAGGATTCCAGGCAATACTTTTTATTAGTTTTGGATTACTGACTAAATTTATGATTTCGTTAAAAACATATTTTGATTCTATCTTGCATCTTCATTTGGAGTAAAAAAAGTCAGCCCTCAAATTATTATCCACACCATATGCTTCAAAACCTGTTGAATCTAAATGTCGCATAACTTCAGACCTTATTAAACAACATGATCCTGTTTCAAGATTTTATTTTTTATCTATGAGAATTTTTATAATTTGAAATATTTCTTAGTATCAGTTAAGCAAAATAAATGTTAAGAAATATTTATTAAATACATATGCATTCAAAACTTATACGATCTCTATCTCTGGTAATGGGAAAATAAATTTACCTCCTTTTTCCATAAAAGTTTGTTCTTTTTCTAAAATTGAATGCTTAAAATGCCAAGGTAAAACTAGAAAATAATCGGGGTTCATTTCTTTTGCTTCTTTTTCTGAAATAATAGGTATATGTGTCCCAGGCGTAAAGCTGCCAAATTTTTCTGCATTCACTTCTGCAATAAAAGGGATTTGTTTTGGCGTAAAATTACAGAATTGTAATAAAACATTTCCTTTTGTTGAAGCACCGTATCCAAATACTTTTTTTCCATCAGCAACTAACGCTTCAATTAAATCTACTAAATTTTTTCTATGTTTGAAAACACGTTCTTCAAAATCACGATATGGTTTTGGAGTGTCTAAACCCATATCTTCTTCTTGTTGAATCATCCAATTTATTATAGGGTTATTTGACATATAACTAGCATTTGTTTTACAAGCAGTAACCGCAAAACTACCACCATTTATTGCATTCATTTGAACATCAATAACTTTCATACCACAACTTTCCAATAAATTTTTAACAACTTTAAATGAGTAGAACTCTAAATGTTCATGACAGATAGTATCATATGAATTGGTGCGAAGCATTGAAGGCATATAACTTTGTTCAAAATGCCAGATACCATCTTCTGTTAAACATTGTTCTATGTCTTTTACAAAAGTGGCAGGATTTTCAAGATCATAGAACATTGCAATTGAGGTGATAATTTTAGCTTTTTCATTAGGAAAACTATTTTTAAAAGAAGTTGCAGAAAAAAATGTTGGGATCAACGATATATCAT
Organism: Sediminibacterium ginsengisoli; assembly: GCA_945865545.1. Classification (GTDB taxonomy): domain Bacteria; phylum Bacteroidota; class Bacteroidia; order Chitinophagales; family Chitinophagaceae; genus Sediminibacterium; species Sediminibacterium ginsengisoli_F. The sequence goes on from CAMBEQ010000007.1 coordinate 14,581, forward strand.
CTGTGTAAAATTCCTTAAATTTAAGACCTGTAGGGTCAATCCCAACTTTACGATGCTTCCCAGTATATGCTTTTAGGGATGTTGCATCATTACTGCCAATATCAATGACTAAATCATTCACATTAAGTTTTAACAAGCGTTCCAAAGTATTTATCTTATTAGTCAAATGTTTAACCATAGATCCATTTAAGCCAGATCTATAACCATAATTATCGCCATACATTTCATCTAAACTATAGGATTGTTTCATCTGCAACAAACCGCTATCAGGGCACCAAACTAAATCCAATGGCCCTTTTGTAACTTCTTCATTTACTGTTTTAGGGAATACACCAGTAAGATATTGTTCACCCAATGAAAGTACTGTTATTAAATTTTTACTACTGCTTATTCTGCATTTTGAAATTTCTGAATACATATTTATTTTATTTAATTTTTTTATTGTGTAAAAGTTCAATTAAGTTATTATCGATCTCATCTATACATTTAGTTCTTTCTAGATTGAGAATTGCTAGTTGCTTAACAACTATATCTTTTTGCAAAATTGGCACATTTTCAAAGTCATAAACTTTTTCTTGTTCGTGCCAAAGGCTGCAATTTACTTCTGCAAGTGTACAGAAAATATTTCCGATACTCCCTCTAATTATTTTTATTTCATTTCCTTCTTGTTTAAAAACTTTATTAGACTTGAAAGTTAATTTCTTCAAAGGTATGAGGCCAGATAATGCATCTGAAATAAATTCTTCTATTTCATCAGTAAGTTGATTACATTGTTGTTCAAGACTCAAGAGTCTAATTTTGTCTTCTGTATGATATTGCTTAAGTTTTACTATAGTTAGCTTATCGCAAAGTGTACCTAATGTTTCAGCCATTAATATTAAAAATTTGAATGATTAAATTTCATACTATAATTTATATAAATTATTAATCCCAACATAATTTATCAATAATATTTTGGTCATTTGTCATTTTATCAACAAATATTGCATTTACATGATTGCTATAAATGTATAAATATTTATTATTATCCATATACTTAATTATTTCTGAAGAGTCTATATTACTTTCAACCATAATAATTGTTGGTCGGTATATAGACCAATTATTACTTTTTAAAACAGCTAAATCATGACCCTCAGCATCTACAGACATAAAATCTATATTTCTATTCCCTAAATAATTATCAAAAACATCAGAAAGTCTCAAAACATCTATTGTAGAAGTTATTAAATCCTTATTATAAGTTTTAGCCATTTTTATAGCTGTATCATAATCTAAGGTAGATAATGATGAATCATTACCTATTTTATAAAAAGTAAGTTTTCCTGTTTCAAAAGAGACGGCGATATTTAAATTAATATCAAATTGCCTGTTAGTGGCAATTTTTTCAAACTCATTTTTTCCGGGTTCTATATTTATTCCTCTCCAACCACGCAAATAGAATCTTCGTGTATTACTATTAAAAAAGGGATCATTAGCACCTATATCAACATACATACCTTTTTGTTTCCCGCTAAATAATAAATCTATTAATAAGTCTTCCTGAAATTGACTATTTGACTGTAAAATCTGGTGAACAAAAGGCTTTAAAATTGAAGGTGCATGATCTAAATTATCATTACGAGAAGCTTTTCTAAACTTATTTCTTAGCTTAAATAATATTGGTGGAATAAATTCTACAAGCACTTGCCGAGTAAGTAATTTGTTAACAAACCTAAATGGTCGATTTAAAAGTGGTAATTTAGTTTTAGATCCAATTTCAATTTCTATTGGCTTAACACTATTTTCTGTCAAAACATTTTCAAATTGCTGTATAAAATTTAGTTGACTCCAATCATTCTGAATCTTTTTTACCAAAGTGATTGTTGTTTCAATAGATTCTTTTAAACTTAAATACGGATAGGGTTTTATATAAGTATGAATATGCCTGAAAGTTGGATTTGTTGAAATTGCAAGAGGTCGTCCGCTTGCAATAGCCTGATCGGTAGTAGCGGATAACCCGTTACCGATTCTTCTATTATATAAAAAAACATTTAGTGTATTTTGAGCACACCAATTAATTAGTTCATTTTTAGTAAAATAATGATTCGACAATTCAACTTTTATACCATTTTTAATATTGAAACCTGAAATCAAAGTATTAAAATCAGCGATCACTTTTGGTGTAACATTTACAGAATCCGGAACATTGATTTTTATGATGGCTGCATCGAACTCTTCATTAACAGCTTTTACAACATCATCGAATCCTTTATCAGAAAAACTAAGCCCGAAAGTTCCTATAGTTGGTATTGCCGTAATCACATATGGCTCTATTACAGTCGCTGCAACTTCCAAGGGTCTTGAAAATGCATACACATTCTTCATAAAATGCTTGCAAGTAGGATCTAAAACCAAATATGCATCAAAATCATCTGGTGAGACACAGTCAAATGGAGAATTCTGCGACATCTCTAAAACAATCGTTGCTTTAAATCCTGGAATTTTCTTTATCAACTTAGTATCCAACCAGCCCATTTTATCAAAATGATAATTGAATAGGTAAAAATCATAATCAAGGCTGATCTCTCTATTTTCAGCATATATCTCAATATAGTCTAATGTATAATTTGTTGACTGAGCTAAACAATCAAAACACATTTTTCCAGATTCGTATATGCTACAAATTTCTTTTTTTGTATTTAAAAATAGCCCATGTAGTCGTTTTCCCATCTGTCTTAAATTTTAAAACACGTTAATAAATAAAATGAAATAAATTATCACATTACATGTGAACCTTATTAAATAACCATCTAATCCATTTAAATATAATAGGTTTAATAGTATTTATGATTTTTTTCTTGAGTAGTAAAGAAGTGACAAAACTAGTGCTGAATGAGATCCCTTCTAATAGATTTAATTTTTGTCCATTACTTATAATTGAATTGGCAAGAAACATACCGCTTCTTTTATCTGAACAGGAAATAAAGGTTAACTGTGAGAAATGTTCTTTTGCTTTATTTATTATAGACTTATAAGAATCCGCTGAGCAACAATTAAAAATTAATGCCCCTCCGTTTGTTAAGTATGGCAAAAGGCACAGTAGATGTTTCTCAAACTCTTCTCCAATAGTTTCTTCTTTTATGAAGGCTAAATCAAAGGTAAAAATACCTATAAAAGTATCAGTGATACGATTGATAGCAGTTTGAATATCGCCATTGATTATACGTAAATATCCACGATAGGGTGAGATTGTATAAATATATGAAATATCAAATGGATTGTTCTGTTTCGCAACCCCTTCCAATATATCTGCCTTGAATATTTCAACACTTGGGCACGTTGCAGCCACAACGCCAGTAGCAGGCGTAAGGCATGTAAAAAATTCTAAATATCTTCGGGGATAATTAAAATAACTATACCACGCAAGTAAACATAATGCATTTAAATCTCCTTTATTTAATTCTTGTCCCTTCAAATAATATATCGATTTCTTTACATTTTGTAAAATATCAACATTTTTTATCTGTCTTTGAAAATCTTCTAGATTAAGGCTTTTCGTTATATAATAATCGTTATTTTCACTTACAGCCTCGCTATTTATTCCATTTTCTATATTAAAATTTTTCGGCACTGCTTGCTGTATATTCAAATCAATATCACCCAAACCCCAATTCTCATCATTGACATAAATTTTAGTATTATAAATTATTGGAGTTGGCTTGACATTTTTTTGTTTAAAAAGGCGACGCCCCCTAACAGGAGGATGCCCCATATGGTACAAAAATACACCTATACTTGATAAAGAGAGATGAGGATAATATTGAGTAACTCGGAAACCCAACTCTACATCGTTTGAAGAATATTCATAATTTGGTTCATCAAAGCCTCTAAATTTATTCCATAATGAGTAGTGCATTAAAAATCCACCAGCGTCTCCGAAAAAAGAAAATATTCCGGAATTTTCTAAAGATGTATTTTTACTGCATATTGAGAAATAACGATCCCATTCGACAAGATCAGGTTGTCTTTCCATAAACTGCCATGGCACATCATACCTAGGAATTAAAAAATATGATCGTTCTAAATCGATAGATATAGGAAGTTCCCCATTGAGAAATCTAATTAATGTCTCAAAAGAATACTGTGAAATAAGTGTATCCCCAGGATATGTTAAAATGTACTTTCCACTAGCTCGCCTAGCCGCAACATTAGGTGGAATTGACAAATGCCAGTCATCTTTTCCGCTCTTCGTAACACCGCATATAATTTCAGATTCTACATATATAAAACGAGTGATTTTAGAAGCTTCCTGTGAAAGATCCAGCGTTTGACAAATCGGTATATCACTGCCCCAATCAGTGATGAGTATCTCTATATCATCCAACAAGTTTAAATTTTTGATACTACGTGCAAGATGATTAATTGTTGTATTAATTCTATATTTGAAATCTACAAAATAATTATCATCCCTACCTGGTATACAAATAGATAATATTTTTGTTGGTGTAATTAAATTGTCTAATTTAAATTTTTTATCATTTTGTTTATTATCGCTCATCTAAATATACTATTGATTTGTAAAAATTATATTTTATGATTCTACTAGGTTGAAATGTAATTTCAGAATCTTAAACAATTTTATTTGAAAAATAACGAAAGAGGATTATTCACAGATTTATGTAAATTAACATCGGGTTTATCTACCCATTTGTAATTATTATGAAGCTTGTCAATTTTCAACAAACAGATATCTATTGTTGACATTAAACAACAAATATTTACAGTGTGGATGTCAGTTAACATATTTTCATTTTTTTTAAAAACTGTTTCTTCTATAGTTAGTATTTTTATAAAATCACAGACAAGATTCGTTTCTTCTTTTGCTTTTCTAATCGAAGCGTTTTCAATTGATTCCAATTTATTTACTCTTCCCCCAGGAAACCAATATTGACCTTTTACAGGCTCATTGTCTCTTTTTAATAATAAACACTTTTTTTCAGATATTATCAGTAAATCAACACACAAAATTGGAATTTTTTGCAGGATCAGATTATACTCAATTTCAGGAATAAACATGATCAAAAAGTTGTTTTAATTATCTCAGACAATAATTCTAGTCTCTCATCATTTACAAATTGATTATTGCCAATGTAAAAACCATTTTCATGCACAATTTGAGCAGTTTTAAAATCTTTAAAATCTCCAAATTGCATAAAACAAGGTTGAAGAAGAAGGTTACCGCTAACAATTGGTCTACTCTCTATATCATCTTTCAAAGCCTTATGTAATTTTTCTTTGTCTACTTTATTTTTAAAAATAAATGGAAGACAAAAAGAAGAAATGCCATCGCTGTCAACTTTATACAGTTTTTCCTTTATAGGATTAATTATTTCTAAATATCTTTTGTGATTTCGATTTCGAATTTGAATATACCTCTCTAAATGCTTAAGTTGTTCTATTCCCAATACAGCATGTAACTCAGTATTTCTAAAATTATACCCATGGGTAAGAAATAAAAAATTGAAATCTAAATGAGGGTATTTGTCCTTGTATTTTTGATGTTTTGAAGAATCAAGTTCTCTAGCAAGTCCATGAGATCTTTTAAGAATAAAAAGATCATTTAAATCCTCATTTTCAGTACAAATCATACCACCCTCAACAGTTGTGAGATGGTGTCCCCAATAAAAACTAAAAGTACTGGCAATTCCAAAATTTCCTACTTTTTTATTTTTAAAAGTTGCTCCATGTGATTCACAACAGTCTTCTAAAATAAGTAAAGAATATTTTTCGGCTATTTTTTTTATTACATCAATGTTAGCTGGTAATCCTATCAAATGAGTAATTAAAATGATTTTCGTTTTTGATGTTATTGACTTTTCTAGCATTTCATAATCAAATGAATAATCTACTAAATTAATATCCACAAAAACTGGAGTTAATTTGGCCTGAATTACAGATGTTATATTTGTTGTCCAAGTAACGGCAGGGACTAACACTTCCGCACCATCCTCTAAATTATAAAACTCTTTTACTGCATCTAGCATAATAAGATCAGCTGAACTCCCAGAATTTACAAAAGTTGAAAAATTACAATTCTGCCATTCTGACCAATCTTTTTCAAAAGCTTTTACCTTTGAAAATTGAGTAAATCTATCTGTAGTCTTTATGAATTCGACTAAGTGTTGTTTGTCTTTTCCCTCTAAAATATTTTCTTGAAGTTTCCACATAATTTTATTTATTTTTTTTTAGATAATTGAAAAGTTTTATCAAAATCATCGTATGCTTTGGATAAGTCATTTAATAAATCACTTTTTGATTTCCACCCGAGCAATTCGGCTCTACTCGAATCTAATAATTTCCTGGGGGTTCCGTTAGGTTTTGATAGATCATATTTTATTTCTCCATCAAATCCCGAAATATCCTTGATAAAAGATGCAATTTCCGAAATAGTATAGTCTACCCCACTACCTATGTTTATGATATCATTACCAGAATAAGTATTCATAAAATAAAGGCTGGCATCCGCCAATTCATCTGAACATAATATTTCTCGTTTTGGTGATCCAGTACCCCAAATTTCTACAATTTTATTCCCTTGCAATTTAGCCTCATAAAATTTACGAATTAGCGCAGCTACTAAATGCGAATTCTGAGAGTCATAATTATCATTGATGCCAAATAAATTTGTCGGCATTAGACAAATGTAATCAGTATTAAATTGCTTGTTAAATGACTGGCATAGTTCTATGCCAGCAATTTTTGCAATTGCGTATGGCCTATTTGATTCTTCCAAAAAACCAGATAGTAAATACTCTTCTTTAATGGGCTGCTCTGAGTGCTTAGGATAAATACAACTACTCCCTAAATAAAGGAGTTTTTTAACTCCTGTTTGTAAAGAAGCCTGAAGAGTATTGAGAATAATGGAAATATTATTTGATATAAAATCAGCTGGATAAGTCTTATTAGCCATTATTCCACCCACGGTTCCAGCAGCAAAAAAAACATATTCTGGCTGTTCTTTTATAAAAAAACTTAGCACCTTTTCATTAATTCTAAGATCTAACTCATTTGAAGATGGTATAAGTAAATTATAATACCCTTCATTAGAAAGTTTTCTCACTATTGCTGAACCAGCTAATCCATTACTTCCTGCTACAAATATTTTCGCATTTTTTTCCATTTTCATAATAATTCTATTTTTAAAATAATAATTATGCTAATAAGTTATAATATTTCATAATATTATTTAATCCAGCTTTATTATCAATAAAACTGTTTTTGCCAAATTCTCTTACATACCTATCAATATCCATGCGAACAACTATGGGTGAATTTTTTGAAATTAACTCATCCTTGATTTCTTTTACAGAAACTTTTGCATCTAAAAGCTTTGCAATCAATTGTGCTAATTCCAAAATTGTTATTGAATCTATATTAGATGCTACATTATAGACTAATTCTTTACCTTTTAAAGATATATTCAATATCATTTCTACCGAATCAGAAATATAACAAAATGTCCTTACAGCTAAACCGTTATCTAATAAATTAATTTCCTTTTGTTCATTTGCTTTACGGATAAATTGCTGGATTACTCTTTCATCATAATAGGTTGTACCTGGTCCATAGGTTAGGGAAATCCTACATATTTTAATTTTTAGTCTATTAGATTCGCTGAGACAGAGAGCTTCACCTAGTCGTTTAGATATAATATAACAAGCTCTGTTACTTGAAATACTATAATTGCCATTATATGATTCTTTTGTTGGTATATTCTCAATATTAGGATCTCCATAAATTTCTGATGACGACATATAAGTAAAAGTTGCATCATTTTTCATACCAGAAAGAATGGAATAAAGACCTAACGTGTTTATCAAAGAAGTTTTAATAGGTTCCTTAATAAATTTAGCAGGTTGAGCATACCCCGAACAATAATAAACATAATCTACATCATTAATTTTAACCATATCCTTATCAATTGGAGTAGAAGCATCCCAGCTAAAATAATTAACTCGTTTTATTAAACTCTTATCAAATATACTTTCAGATAACGAAGATGAAAAAGATGTACAAATTATATTTATATTATAAATATTGCTAAGCTTATAAAAAAAATTTAGGAGATATCCGCCAATTAAACCATTACAACCTGTAATTAATATTGTCTTATTATTAAATAAAGACCAATCAAATTTATCTAGTAATGACAATATCTCACTATTAATTATATCCTTGTTAGTTTCCATAAATTGTTTTTTTTAATAAATGTGGAGTTAAGCCAAGAAATTCGCGTTGTTCATCATAAGTCCCATAATGATCTAAAAATGCATTGGGTATTCCAATTTTATTCAATTTGTTTTTTGTTAAATCGAAAATTGCATCGCCTAGCCCTCCTACTACATTATTCTCCTCAACCACAAAAATTTCTTTTCCTTTCATGTCATTAATCAAGTGTTCTATTGAATTTACTTCAAGATTAGTTATTGAATTTGTGTAATATATCGTAGAGTCTTGCTCAATATCTATTATATCTTTAAGCATATGACCTGTAGTAATAATTAATTTATTGTCATTCCCTTTTTTAACTATTTTCATTTCATGTGGAAGAATATCTAATGTCTGATTGTGCTCTCGACTAGTAAGCTTGATATATTTTGCTCTGCCGTTTCCTATTGTTTTTTTTATTATATCGTCAAACTCAAAAGAGGAACCTGGGATATAAATATCAAGATTCGGAACAACCCTAAGTATAGAAATATCATTTGTACAATGATGAGAGCAACCCATATGGGCGTAATCAAATGAAGCTCCAACTGAAATTATAATAACTTCCACATTCTGATATCCTATATCTAATTTTATTTGTTCGTATACCCTCTCAGTACAAAATGGCGCTATAGTATGTACAATAGGCAACTTCCCTTCTAAGCTTAAGCCACTTGCGAGGCCAATAAGTGTTTGTTCAGCAATACCTAAATTATAAAATCTATTCTTAAATTTATCTTCAATATTAGTCAATAAATAATGACTAATATCTCCAATTAAGACCACTACCTGACTATTAAAAGTCATTATTTCGTCTAATGTTTTAGCTAATTGCTTCCTCATGAATTTCTTTTATATATAATTTTAACAAATTGTCAGTGATCCCCTTATGATGCCATTCTTGAAAATTTGATTCCATGTCTGCAATTCCTTTCCCTTTTTTAGTATTCATAATTACACACAATGGGTTAATTGTGTTTAAATTAAATACACTTAGGATTTCATTACTATTATGGCCATCGATTGTTATAACATCCCAACCGAAAGAACTAAATTTTTTTTGCAAATTTGGAGTCGGTATTGATCTATTTTGGGATTGATTATTATCAACTATACATATTAAATTATTAAGTTTTAAATTGTCTGCAAGAATAGCAGATTCCCAAGTTGTGCCTTCATTTGCTTCTCCATCGCCTATTAAACAAAATATTTTTTTAGATGATTGATTAATTTTTGCAGCTAATGCCTTACCTACTGCAATTGGTAACCCATGACCTAGTGAACCTGTTGATGCTTTAATTTCATTATTTTTTCGTAGATGTGGATGACCCCCAAGTATAGAATCAAAGTCTCCAAAACTAAAAAAAACTTCTGTTGTAATATAATTAAAATGCTCTAATACACTATAAAGTGCAAGACATCCGTGGCCTTTGCTTAAAATAAAATCATTATTAATATTTAATTTATTTTCATAAAATAAATATACAAAATTAATAATCGAAAAGGCACTAGGTATATGGCCTTTATTTTTCTTGTTTGCAAGAAGAAGTATATTTTTTTTAGATTCCCTTATATTTTTTGAAATTTCCATTGAATTTATTCTTTATGTGTTTCATTATAATAACGAATTATATTGTAGATTCCATTCGGCACCTCCCATAACACAACACCAACTTTTAGCACTACTACCATAAATTGCCATCTTTGAACCAGTTTCAATTATGTTAAATCGGAAAATATTCTCGCGTGTATCGATGTTTAATTTGTTGGGGTAATGGGCAGAAATTCTAACAGTGTACATGTCTGGAACTAGAAAATTCCCTTTTAAACTTATTGAAGCACAATATGAACCCGGCTTAAGTTCAATGAAAGTTTTATCATTGTCATCAGATAAGCTACTAAATAATACATTAACTCCACTTGTATTTGACAAAACTATAGTTATCTCTGTATCTTTTGTATAGCTCAATACATTAAATTCAAGTCCAAGAATAAATTCATTTTGTACATCAATATCAGAATTAGGATTACCTTCTTTATCATTAATCCAAATTTTAGTAAACGTAACGTTGGCTTCTAATTTAGGGTCTAGAATAACAATGCCATCTGTTTCAACTTGTTTATTTGTAATGTATTTATTGATAATATCTGAAGTATTTCCAATTGCAGCAATTGTTCCCTGATTAAGTAAAATTGCTTTGGAGCACAATGATTTTATTGCAGAAATATTATGACTTACGAAAAGAACGGTTCTACCTTCTTTATTACTAATATCACTCATCTTACCTAAACATTTTTTTTGAAATTCAGCATCCCCAACTGCCAGTACTTCATCAACAATAAGAATTTCGGATTCCAAATAAGCAGCAACAGCAAATGCTAATCTCACATACATTCCACTACTATATCGTTTTACAGGTGTATCTAGGAATTTTTCTACTCCACTAAAATCAACTATATCGTCAAACTTTGTTTTTATTTCAGTACGACTCATTCCTAAAATGGCCCCATTAAGAAAAATATTTTCCCGGCCCGACAACTCAGGATGAAACCCCGTACCAACTTCTAAAAGGCTTGCTAACCTTCCATTAATTTCAATACGTCCATAGGTTTGTTCTGTAATCCTTGACAAAATTTTCAATAGTGTACTTTTCCCTGCACCATTTCGCCCAATAATACCTAGTGTTTCTCCTTTTTTAACCTCAAAATTAATATCTTTTAATGCCCAAAATTCCTCTATCTCTTCCCCGCTGATGCTACTTGATGCATCATTCCGGAACATCCTTTGAATCCCTTTTCCAAATCCTTTCACATTATTGGCAATCACATCACGCATAGCTGTGTAAGAAACTTGATTCTCGTGACCAATAAAATATCTTTTTCCTAGCCCTTCAACTTTAATGATTGTATCTGACATATATTATATTAAATCTGCAAAAGTTTTTTCCATTTTTCTAAACTTGTAGATAGCGTATACAAGTATTAATATCGTAATACCTAATGATAAAGCAAAATATCCAGTAAAAGGATTTGCAGCACCATCTCCAATAATACACCACCTAAAACCGTCAATAACACTTACCATTGGGTTTAGATAATACAACAATTTCCATTGCTGGGGTATAACAGAACTGCTGAACCCAACCGGAGATATGTACAACCCAATTTGTACAATAAATGGAACAACATAACGAAAATCACGAAATTTAACGTTGAGGGCTGCTAAGTAAAGTCCAAACCCAAAAGATTGCAGAAATGCTAAGAACATAAAGAATGGCAAGCAAACCATTTGGAAATTTGGAAGATACCTATAATATGCCATGAGTAAGATTAAAATGACAAAGGATAATAAAAAATCCACAAAACTGGTGATGATGGCACTTGTTGGCACAATTAATCTTGGAAAATAAACCTTTCCTAGCAAATTTGCATTTGAAATCAAACTTTCACTGGCACTGGAAAAAGCAGAAGAAAAAAATAGCCAGGGCAATAAACCGGCAAATACCATAATTGCATAAGGCGCAGAACCCACTGATTTCATGCCGGCTACTTTACCAAAAACAATTGTAAAAACAATCATGGTTAAAAATGGTCTCAAAAATGCCCAAATGATCCCAATTACAGTTTGCTTATACCTTACTCTTACATCTCGCCAGCTAAGAATATAAAACAACTCCCTGTACCTCCAAAGATCAGCCCAATAATTCTTTTCGGAACGGCCTGGCTCTAAAATTAAGTGATATTTATTCTCCATTATTTATTTTTTGATTTAATTTAAATCAAACCGCTCTTAATTTTTCAACATTCTGGATAAATTTACTTCCCAAAATCTTTGGCAAATATTTTGAATGCAAACCATAGCCAAGTTTAATTGAACTTACATTTATATCTTTAACTAAATCACCCAATTTAGAATCTTTAACAATATATAAAGATCTAGAAAAATCTTTCCCTATTTTTTGCTTGGGTGTAGGCAAATATAAAATTTATTGAATATAGTCATAAAAGTATTAATTAAGAGATTTTAAAAATATCACTAAAGAATATTTTAAAGATATCCTAGTTTTATATAATAAACAAATATCTAGGTGGTAAATTTTATTATTGAGTTTTTTTAATAAATTTTAGTTTATAAAAATAAACTTACAAAGATTGGATATAATGATTAATTCTCAATTAGCTATATAAAAAATATCTAAGGAAATAAAGAGTGGATTAATGATATATTTATAACTGCATACAGTATTAAGTCGCATGAATTTAGATTATTTTAAAATCCATTTTTTGCGAGTTTGACAATACTAAATAATTTAAACTGAAAGTAACAGATGGATAAAAAATATTTGGAATTCTTTCAAATAAACAGAGAGCTCCGATAGTACCATTCCAAACTTTTTTTCTAATTAAACACAAGTAAAACGATCGAAAGTCAATTTTAATAGTTAACAATCCTTTGCACTCGGATTGGTTACTTCTTAATGTAAATTCACAAATCGGATTATCAAGTACTTCATTCAACTCTTCATTTAATGTCAAATCCTTATATAAAATAAATTTTATATCCTGTTCTATTTCTATATTTTTTTGGGTAATTACATCAATCCAATTACATTTGGCTATTTCAAAAAGCTCAGATATTTTCTCAATTGAAACTTCACAGACTTCCATTTCATAATCATATAAATCGTCTTTGTGATTATCAATACTTTTTATAATTTCACTGCAAAGAGGTAAAAATTCAGTGGATAATTGTATAGGATTTTTAAGGCCTAAATTAATCTTAACACTATTGCCACCTTCTAAATGCAATAAATTACAGTCTATATTGTTATTTTTTAATGAATCTCGTATTTCATTGATCGAAGGCTGAGCAATCAGTGAATTTAAAGGATGAAGTTTCCCTGGAATGATATATGTGCCTCCTGCAGGAAAATAATACTCAGGTTTTAAAATATTTAATTTTTCAACAAGTTTTCGCAAACTACTTTTAATTATAAACTCCTTTTCTTGAATTCTTTCAATATTTAAAAACATATGAGGATATTCACTAGCAGCTCCTGCCATCAAAGCGGCAATTGTTATTTTACCATAGTTAGTATCAATCCAATTACTAAGTTTTATATAATCATTTGTAGAATAAGGATTATCAACTTGATTAAAAAATACATGAGTCCCGTCTGAAATAATAAATGAAGTATCAAGATCATATTCAACATCTTCATCAAGATCATCGGAATTGGATGACATTTGAGGGAGTATTGACATTATAACTTTTCCTAATGTAAATTTTTCATAAGGTTGAAGTTCGTATATCTCTCTTACACCAATTAATTTTAATTTATTTATAAGTACTTTAAAATGAAAATTTTTAATGATAAATTTTTTTTCTACTAGTTTACTTTCAATTAAAAAGTTTAAATCTAGATGGTCATCGTGCAAATGCGATATATATACTATATCCACATTTTCTAGGTGTGTTATTAACTGACTTTTATCATATTCTGGGAATGAATGCCAACCACCATAATTTGCTATCCCAACCCATGGGTCACAACAAATTTTCATGTTATTGACTTCAATAGTTATAAATGAATTTGATAAATGTGTAATTTTCATAAATAATTATTTTGTAGCTATAGCAATTATAGATGTACTTCTCCCTTTTAAAAATCCAGGTATATATTTAGCATCCCCCCTAAAAGGTAACAAATAGTTTGCTTTAAAAAATCGATATTCCCCTAAATAAAACCATTTAGCTTTACATCTTAAACCTGGATAGGTTTTTGGATTACTAAATCCGTACATTAATAATATACGTTCTAAAGTCAATGGATTATATGGCTTTACATGTGTAGGGTCATTATAAAATGCTCTATAATCATAAAACCAATTTGGGGTAGTAATATAAATTATACCGCCAGGTTTCAATACTCGAAATATTTCACTTAGAAAATTATCTGGATTTGAAATGTGTTCAATAACGGCCAAAGAAACTATGAATTCAATAGAATCATTCTCATAAGGAAATCTATCGAATTCAAAATTAATATCTGTTATATCTAATCCTAGATATTCCATTTGTCTTGTTACAACAGGTTTTTTTAGATGTTGATCCCCACAACCTAAATCTAAGAAACGTATGTTTCCTTTGTTATTAGGAATTGTATTTTGATAAATTTCTAAAATATTAAATAGTGTTTGTATTTCTCTTTCACCTTTTTCTTGTCTATTGATAATCTTACTTGATTTTTCACGTTCCTGTTCAAAATATTTTAGTCCTAGCATAATTTTAAATTTGTATTTTAATAATTATTTAAACAATTTATTGATAAATTTAAAAAAATAATTATTACGTTAGTTTAAATAAAATATTTAGAAAATTATTTTTAAAATAGTTCCTCCCCAAGAATAACCAACTCCGAAACCAGCTAATAAAATATGATTTCCTTTAAATAATTTATTCTCTATTTTTGCATGGTAAAGTGCTATAGGAATTGTTGATGATACAGTATTTCCACAATCTTCAATGTGCATATAAAATTTATCATTTTCTATTGCTGACTTTTTCTTGAGGCTATCAAGCATGAATTTATTTGCTTGATGAAAAATATATAAATCGATATCACCTTTATTAAGCATATTCTTATTTAAAGTTTCTAAAATCAAATTTGGAACAGATGCTAAAGTAAATAAAAATATCTCCTGCCCATTCATATATAAGAAGTCATCAGGATTATATTCATCAGTATTTGAAACAGGGCCGTGAGCAAATGTACTAAAATTTCTTAATCCGCGATTTCTAACAATTAGATTTTCAGCTCCTTTACCATCTGTGCCATATTGAAAGTCCATGATTTCAGCAAATCCAGTTTCTGAAGAAATTAATGTTGCAGCTGCTGCATCACCGAAGATAGTCCTATTTCCTTTATCACTTGGGTGAATAAATTTAGAATAAGTCTCAGAGGTTATTAATAAAACGTTTTTAGCTTGTTGCGAATGGATTAATCCTTTTGCCAAACCTAGTCCATATATATAACCTGAACATCCCAGATTAATATCTATTGCACCAGTTGTTGTAGAAAGTCCTAATTTGTCCTGAATTATACATGCTGTAGTAGGTAAAAAATAATCAGGACTTTGAGTGCATAAAATGATATAGTCTATTAAATTTTTTTCAATATTATGTTCAGCAAAAAGTTTTTTTGCAACTTCTATTGCCATATCACCTGAAGTCTGATTTATATCTGAAATAAACCTATTTCGAATACCTGTTTTTTCAATGATTTTTTGGCTTGGCCATTCTGGAAATTCTATATTAATTTTATCATTATCTAAAACATTTGTTGGTAAATAATATGATATAGCTCTTATAAATGATTTCATTTTCACAATGGATTAATTAAAAAGTACTAGATCTACCTCCATCAATATTTAAAACTGCGCCTGTAATCCATCTACTTTTAGAGGAAAGCAAAAAAACCGACAAATTAGCAACGTCTTCTGGGATCCCATATCCAAGAGGGTATTTTTTTTTATCAATTAAAATCGCCTCTAAAGATACTTTAGATTCAATTTCTACAGTCAATTTAGTTTCAACTTGACCAGGAGCAATAGAATTAACCCTTATTCGTTGAGATGCTAATTCTGATGCTAAAACTTTAGTTGTTGAATTCAAAGCTGCTTTTGTAGATGAATAAATTGAATTTCCTTTCATTCCCATTTCACTTGCAATAGAACTAATAAAAATTATTGACGCGTCTTTATTTATTTTTTTAATTTTCAATAACTTTGAAATTATTACCAAAATTGAATCGTAATTAACTTTTCGGATTTTATTTAGAACTTCGATATTAAAGAATTTTATAGGAAGTAATTGAACAATTCCAGCACAGTGAACAATGCCATCAAGTTGATGATCTATTTTCGAAATTAATTTATCTAACCCATCTATGTTTATTAAATCATAATTTATTCCAACAAAACTCGGTAATTGATTTGATAAAGCATTTAACTTTTCAGTATTTCTACCTACCCCAATTACTATACCTCCATATTTTGAAATTTGAAGACATGTTTCAAGCCCTATACCTGAAGTAGCGCCAGTAACCAAAAATACTTTTCCGTTTAAATTTATAAAATTTTCCACTTATATTAATTCTAAATATTTTTCATGAAAACTATTGATTCTACTCTCTTCTTTACCCAAAAAATATGTATTTTCAACAAATGGCATATTTTTTTGAATTTGTTCAAGAATAACTTTATCTTCTTCAAGAATTTGATTGATAGAAGTTTTAACCATTTCTAGAAATGCTTTATGAATAGCCTCCTTAGGAATAAAATTATCTCGAAATTTAGGGCTATAAAAACGCTTTCTTAATATTGATTTTTCTGAATTTACTGGCAAAATATTGCCTACATAAATACTTGTTCCTTCTGTTGATGAAATCAATAAGTTAGGAAAAATAAAATAGTGTCTAAAAGTATCATGTTTAATTTCGATATTGTCAAGGTATTTTAATAATTTATTGCCTTCATCTACTTTATCCGATTTTGGATAATCTGCAACCGAATGTCCATTATAATAATCGTTATTTACTTCTGATTTTCTACAAAACCCCATATTATATAATGTGTTTTGATGAATTGCTGGACAGTGATATGCTTCAACAACATTTTCAACAATTAATTTCCAATTAATGTTTTGCAAATCATCCTCGAAATAAAAATTATAGTCTATTGCTAAACTTACTTCTAATAGCTTATCATGAAAAACTCCCAAATATTCTTTTATCGACTCTGAATTTTGATCAAGGGAAACGAATACAAATTTTCCTACTATTTCTATCCGCAAAGGCTTAACCTTTAAACAATTGAAATCTTGATGACTCTCATTAAAAGAAGATTTCTTTGGAATTGACTTAACATTACCCTCTTTATCAAAACTCCAATTATGGTATCCACATATAAAAAAATCTATTCCTTTAGTTTTAGTTTGAATCCTGTTAAATCTGTGCGGGCATATGTTTTGAAATGCCCTTAATTCACCATTAAAGTTTTGTATAACAATTGGGTAATCTAAGATGTCCAGTGTAATAAATGAATTATTTTCTAAGAAATCACTTAACATTCCTGCAAATAACCAATTTTTTGAAAATACTTTATCGAACTCTAATTGCTGAGTACTATTTCCAAAATAAAATTTTGGATGAATTAATTTATTGTTATCCATGGTAATAACTCATATTCGTTTTTAAAGATTTGTTTAAATTCAATAAAACACTACCCCAAGAAAGTCCTACGCCAAATCCACAGAGCAACACAGACAAATTATTTTTTTGAATTAAATTATTAAATGACTGAACAATTGTTAAGGGTATAGATGCACCATTTGTATTTCCGAAGTTTTGAATAGAATTAGGCATTTTGTCTTTGTCAACTTTTAATTTTTTTCTTATTGTCTCATTCATAAATAAATTAGCTTGATGGAGAAAAAAATAATCGATATCATCTGTCCTTTTTGACACATATTTAAGAATATTGAAAATTGAATTCGGAGCTTTCTTTATGGCAAAATTAAACACATCTATGCCTTCTAATTGCAAATCAACACTACTTCTTTTGCCTTGTGATGGGTCATTTATATTAATATCTTTTAAATCAAATGAATTTTTATTAGTTCTAAACCTTGATCCTCCAGCCTTAATTTTTATTGCATCACTACCTGTGCCATCACTACCTATATCGAATGTCCAATTACAATTGGATTGAATATCAAATTCAATTGCTGTTGCTGTCCCAGCATCGCCAAATAATGGATAAACGCTTTTATCATACTTAGAAGTATATGTGCTAATTGTATCCCCCACCAACAATAATGCTCTATTGAACTTAATGTTTTGAAGTAAGTTTGAAACCAAACTTAACCCATAAATGTATCCCGAGCAGCCTAACGATACATCTAGACAAAAACAATCTTGACTTAGACCAAGTCTACTTTGCAATAAATTAGATGTTGCTGGTAAAATATAATCTGATGACTGAGACACAAAAATTAAAATATCAATATCATCTTTATGCCAAGCAAGTTCAGTAAGAATTTTTTCAGCAGCCTGTAAACACAAGTCAGACGCACAAGAATCACCTTCTGAGATATGTCGCTGAGTTATGCCTGTATTTTGTATAAATTTTTCTGCATCTTCATTCGAAAAAAAATCTAAATCAACGGTGCGAATTTTTTTTTCAGGAACACATGCTGAAATACCCCTTATCTGAACATTTTGAACTTCTAGCAAAGCCATATTGATTACTTATTACTTAATAATTGAAATAAATCTTCAATTGTAGTACAATTCTTGAAATCCTCACCAGAAAGAGTTTTTGAATAGTTTTCATCTATAAAAGCAATAATTATTAAAGCCATCATCGAACTCCACTCATCTAATTCCCTAAAATTTGTTTCAAGGTTTATTAAGCTCAAGTCGGTGTCATCAAATTGCTCCTGAAATCCTTTTAAAAATTCTTCTCTTGTCATGATATTTTATTTAAAATTTTCCTTATTTTTTTTGTTTTATTTTTATAATTATCTCTTGATATTGTAAAGTAGACATAATCAGCTGTACTTTTTTCTTCATTCACAATACCCCCTTGTGCGATAGTTGATGATATTGCTTTTTTGTTGTCTCGTTTTACATGAGAGAAAATAAAATTTAAGTTCAAATCATCAAATACAAAATCATTGAAGCACAATATCATTCTAGCAACAATACTAGATTCTTCGAATTTCTCGCTTGCTAGATAAATTGCTCCTTCCCCTGAGTTTTCTATAATATTTCTAATATTAATAACTCCTACTTTTTCATTTTTGTACTCTCCGATGAAATAATAATTAAGTTCATTATTAATTTCATCAAACCATTTCTCTTGCATCTCTTTTGTTATGTATTCATTCGAAACCATTCTTTTATTAACAAAATCGGAATTCCTCCAGTTTCTTAGCAATTCCAAATCGCTATAACAAACTCTTCTTAGAGAAATATTAAATTTATTTTTTTGCAAATTTAATTTTTTTTCAATTTAATGTAAATCATCCAAACTTAACCTATCTCCTTTTTCTAAATCTCGTTTAACGATTTTTCCCAAAACCTCGTAATAATATTTAGGATGGAGGCCATATCCAGGCCTAATTGATCTAATATTATTCTTACTAATAATTGCACCAGATTTAATATCTTCAACAACATATAAGGAACGACAATAATCTTTGCCACGCTGTTGTTTCTCTGACAATTGATAATCAATTTTTCCAATTGCTCTCTCCGCATCTCTAATTGACTTTACCATTTGAGTAAATTCAGTTTCATCCATTGAAAAAGATGCGTCTGGTCCACCAATTGAATGATCTAAAATAAAATGTTTTTCTATGATTTTCGCCCCAAAACAAGTTGCCACAATAGGCACCGTACTACCTATTGTATGATCAGATAGACCTGCAATAACGCCAAATTTATAAGAAAAATCTTTTACCATAACCATATTAGCTTCCTCAATTGGAGCAGGGTAACTTGATGTACATTTTAATAATGCAACTTCGTAATTACCTTGTTTATGACATGCATTGATTGCTAATTCGATATCTTCCAAAGTTGCTATTCCGGTTGAAATAATTACAGGTTTCCCTTTAGATGCAACTAATTCAATTAACGGGATATCTGTTATTTCAAAAGAAGCAATTTTGTATGCTGGTGCATCCAAACTTTCTAATAATTCTACAGCAGATGGATCGAAAGGCGAGGAAAAACAAATTAACCCCTCTTGCTTTGCTACCTTAAATAATTCTACATGCCATTCCCAAGGAGTAAAAGCTTCCTGATAAAGTTCAAAAAGATTTCTTCCATCCCAAATACTCCCACTATTAATTAAAAAATCATTTTTTTTTGAATCAAGGGTAATTGTGTCAGCTTTGTAAGTCTGCAGTTTTATACAATCTGCACCTGCTCTTTTTGCAGCTTTAATAGTTTCAATCGCGATCTCGATACTCCCATTGTGATTTGCGGACAACTCTGCAATTATAAAAACTTTGGAAGTTTGATTAATAGTAAAATTATCGATTTTCATTATTTAAATTAAATTGTTCATAAACATAATTTGGTTAACAATTAAATTTTAAAAATATATCAATTATCTATTGCTAGATTATAAAATATATTTAAATAATTTTGATCATTTAAGTTTATTTTATTTTTTTGATTTTGTATAATATTTTTTTTATTCTTCAACAAAAAGAATGCGTCAGTTAATCTAATTTGATAATCTTCGGAATTAAAATGATTTATATTTACAATCAACCCCAACTTCTCAAATTCGGATAATGAAAACCTCTGATTTTCTACAAACCATCCAGATATTATTGGTATACCAACTGTAAAGGCTTCCAATAATATAGTACTAGCTGGCAAAATTGCAAAATCAGACTTTCTAATAAGTTCAATTATATTACTAGGATTTAAGTTACTGAATGTATTAATCTGAGCTTTTTCATTACTAATTTCATTAACTAAACTTTCATTAACCAAAATATTGAAAATATCAATTTTATTTTTAATTAATACTTTGATTGTTTCATTTATTAATCTAATTTGATTACTGCCTCCAAAGCAAATAAATACACTTTTAAAGTTATCTGAAATAATTGTATTTCGCTTTAATTTTGAAATTTTTCTAAATTCTTTTTTAACCATTAAATAGTCTAACCCTAAGTAAAATCTAGTTTTAGTATTAGAATTGTAATCTTCTTTTTTATATACAACTCCATGGTTTATAATTGCATCGCAATTATAAACCATGGAGTTTAAATCGTCAATTACAACTAATTTTACATTTTTTTTATTGATTTCACTTTGTACATATTCATTAAATTCATAAGAATCTACTACAACAATATTTCCAGGTTTTAAAAGATCAAAGAAATCATTCTCATCATCTACAAATATAATTGAATAATGATTGGTTTTTATTAAGTCGACATTTGTAGTAATATTTTTATTAAAGACGAAATTAACTTTATACTTATTTTCAGTTATTTCAGCAATAGAAAGACATCTAGAGTAATGTCCAAAACCAATTATATTATTAAAATCAGTTCTAAAAAATATTTTATTCACAATTATTCTAGTACATTTTTTTTAAACTCTTGAGCATTTGAAATTTTTTTTATTTTTGTCCACTGCTTCCCAATTTCTAAATTATTTGATCCTTTATAAACGTCTAATGTTTCTGTATCTATAAGAACCCATTTTCTGGGAGCCTTCGTATAAACTGAAAGTGTAATTGCATTATCTAATTCTGGGATTTCTTCATCAATACATTTTCTCATTTTCATACTAAATGATTATTGATTTTATATTTTATTTCTGCCAAATTCCAATCTTCTTCATTATCAATATCTTGAACATGAAATCCATCTAAAATAACTGGTTTAATACTACTAAAATTTCTTTTAGTTAAACTTTCACTTGAATACCAATACCATTGTCCACAGTCATGATATGCAACTTGCAAATCTTGACTTCTTGTTTTTTCAAACTCAGGCCACCTCATTTTAACATTTCCATGTTCATCTAAAATAAGGCTTCTTAAAATTGGATATGAAAAAGTAGTAATTGGATAAACAACATCAATTTCTCTATTTTTTGATAATATTTCATAACCATTGGCAATATCTTTAACTTGAATCAATGGCGCGGTTGGATATATACAACAAATATTTATAAACGATTTATTTCTTAATGCATATTCTTTAACTACCTCATCTATAACATCTAAAGTTGTTGCAAAATCATTTGAATTTTCTTGACTTCTATAAAAAGGTACTTTTGCACCATATTTTATAGCAACTTCAGCAATTTCAATATCATCCGTTGAAACCATAACTTGATCAAATAACTCAGATTTTAAAGCAGCTTCTATTGAATATGCAATTATTGGTTTGCCAAAAAAATCTTTTATATTTTTTCTTGGAATTCTTTTACTACCCCCTCTAGCTGGTATTATAGCTAAATTATCCATTGTAAAATTCTTTGATTTTATTAATTACAAAATCTTGGTCAGATTCGGTAAGTGTTGGATACATTGGTAAGCTAATACAACGTGTATAATATTCTTCGGCATTTGTCATATCTCCAGCTTTCCACCCAAATTGTCTATAATAGGGCATTAAATGGGTAGGTATATAATGTATTTGAGCAAATATTTTATTTTCTTTTAGAAAATTATAAAGCTCTAATCGTTTATCTACCTCAATTATATATAAATGATAAGCATGCCCTTTTAAAAAGCCAGATTGCCCTTTAATAAATTTACAAACGCTAAATGCTTCATTATATTTTTCAGCAATTTGACTTCTCTTTTCAATTCCTGAGTCTGCTCTTTTCAGTTGAGAAATACCTAATGCAGATTGAAAATCTGTAAGTCTATAATTGTAGCCAAGTTCTTGCATTTCCATATACCATCCTGGAAAATTTTGATTTTCCATACTTGAATTAGAAATACCACTTGCCCAATTAATATCATTAATAAATTCATTGCTTGATCTTATTATACCATGTGAGCGTAATTTTATAAGCCTTTTATAAAGTAATTCGTTATTTGTTGTAATCATACCCCCTTCACCAGTTGCAATATGTTTTACAGGATGAAATGAAAAAATAGCCAAATCAGCAAATTTACTATTTCCACAATATTGTTTTATATTATTACTATCTAGAAAAAACCCACCTGGAGCATGACACGCATCTTCAATAATCCAAAGTCCAAATTCGTCTGCTAAATTTCTAAATTCCTCTAAATTAATTGCCCTTCCTGCGAAATCAACAGGAATAATTCCTTTATAAGTTCCTTTGGGTGCAGATTCAAGTAAATGCCTAACTTTTTGAATATCTAATAAATATGTTTGAGGATTGATATCACTAAAAACAACCTCACCTCCACAATATCTTATGCAATTAGCAGATGCCGCAAATGTAATTGGTGTTGTAATTACCTTTTGCCCTTCTTTTATACTAAGAGCTAGTGCACATAAATGCAATGCGGCTGTTCCATTTGCAACTGCGACTGCATATTTACATCCAATATAATCTGCAAATTTTGATTCAAATTCTTCAATTTTTGGACCTTGAGTTAAATAGTCTGACTTTAAAGCTTTAACAACAGCTTCAATATCTTCATCTGTTATATGTTGTTTGCCGTATGGTATATTAAGCTCCATGTTTTAAATGGAAAACGTTTTATCTACATGTTCTTGAATTAAGAGTCTCAACTCCTCTATCGATACCCATTCTGAATTGGTTCCTGAATTGTAAGTAAACCCTTCAATTACTTTTTGTGCTTTAAACTTTTCTACAAAGTCACTTATTGACCATTTTGGAGTTTGTGGAATAATGGCAAAATATTTACCTAAATCATATGTAAAAAAAGAATCTGAAGAAGTTATCATTTCTTCATGAATTTTCTCACCTGGCCTAATACCAATAATTCTTTGTTCACAATTTGGTCCAATTGCGGATGCAATATCTGTAATACGGTATGATGGAATCTTAGGAACAAATATTTCTCCACCCCATGCTGAATTTAATGCATGTAAAACCATATCAACTCCCCCTTGTAATGAAATATTAAATCTTGTCATTTCTGCAACTGTAATTGGCAATACACCTTCTTCTCTTTTTTTTATAAAAAAAGGAATAACAGAGCCATTGGAACCCATAACATTTCCATATCGAACAACAGAAAATACAATTGGATTAGTTCCTTTTATGTTATTTGCTGCTATGAATAATTTATCTGATGCTAATTTAGTCGCTCCATATAAATTAATTGGTGCAGCAGCTTTATCTGTTGACAAAGCTACAACCTTAGTTACACCAGTTTCTAATGCTGCGTTTATTACATTTTCTGCTCCATTTATGTTTGTTTTAATACATTCCATTGGATTATACTCAGCAATAGGCACGTGCTTCATTGCTGCAGCATGAATAATATAATCTACCCCTTTAAATGCCATTCTTAGCCTTTCATAATCTCTTACATCTCCAATAAAAAAACGTAATTGAGGGTAATCCTTAATTGGATATTCTTGAGCCATCTGAAATTGCTTCTGTTCATCCCTAGAAAGAATGATAATTTTTTTAATTTTGGGCCATTTAGAAACTATATTTTTGGTCAGAGCCTTACCAAGAGATCCAGTGCCGCCTGTTATCAAAATAGTTTTATCATCTAAATTTAAACTACTATTTATCATAATATTTTTTTAAAATCTATAATTTTTTTCTTCAAGCCTTCATTCAAAGGAATTTTATTCCTCCATCCAAGTGAAGTAATTTTTGTAATATATAATAATTTTTCTACACGTTCCATTTGGTATACTTTGATCAAATTCAAAGCTTTCATTATATACAATTATTTCTTTAATGATTTTTGCAATTTTATAAATTGAAATTTCTAAGCCGTTTCCAATTTTTACTTTAGCACTTTCATTATAATTTTGTTTAAGAAAGAAACAAGCTTCAGCAAGATCATCAACATGCAAAAATTCTCTTCTGGTCCTACCTGTTCCCCAAATAGATACCCTTGCGTCATTATTTATTTTTACAAAAACAACTCTTCTAATAAATGCAGGAAGCCCATTTGAATTATCTGGATGGTAATTATCATTGGTGCGATACAAATTAATAGGCATAGCAGAGATGAAATTACAACCATATTGTGCCCTATAACTATCACACATTTCAATTCCTGCTATTTTAGCAATTGCATAAGGTTGGTTTGTATATTTTAGATATCCACTTAATAAATATTCTTCTTTTAAAGGCTGCTCAGCTAATTTAGGATATATGCAAGATGAATAAATATATAATAACTTATTTAAATATTAAGAATGAATAATATTTGCCTCAATAATTAAATTATCGTAAATAAATTCTACTCTATAAAGTATTATTTGAGTAAATTCCACCCACCTTTGCTGCAGCAAGTATTACAAATTCAGGTTTTTCTTTTTCAAAAAAATTATTTACTGCTTGTTGATTTCTTAAATCTAGTTCAATAGAAGTTCTTGTCATTAATGTTGTTTTACCCCATCTTAATTTACGATCTAAGCTAGAATCTACCATTCCTCTATGTCCAGCCATATATATTTTAGCAGTTTGTTTCATGGTTATAATCCACTTTCTTTGATATACAATTCCTTTTTAAATAAAGAAATATCACTCGCTACCATTTCTTTAACCAATGCCGCTAAATCATATTTAGGCTTCCATCCTAATTTAGTCATTGCTTTTTTAGGATCCCCAATTAATAAATCAACTTCCGTTGGTCTATAATATTTAGGATCCACTTTTACAACAACTCTGCCTTGTTCTAATTTGTATTCACCAGTATTTTTAACAACATAACCTTCTTCTGCTTCATTTTTTCCTCTAAATCCTAATTCTATACCCAACTCTGCAAAACTCATTTTCACAAAATCACGAATTGTAGTAGTGATACCAGTTGCTAAAACAAAATCCTCAGGTTTTTCTTGTTGCAATATCAAATACATTCCTTCTATATAATCTTTTGCGTGTCCCCAGTCTCTTTTAGCATCTAAGTTTCCTAAGTATAAACAATTGTCCATGCCTAAAACAATTTTTGCTGTTGCTCTCGTGATTTTTCTAGTTACAAAGGTTTCACCTCTTTGTGGAGATTCGTGATTAAACAAAATACCATTACAAGCATACATATTATATGCTTCTCTATAGTTTACTGTTATCCAATATGCATATAGCTTGGCAACAGCATAAGGAGACCGTGGATAAAATGGAGTTGTTTCAGATTGAGGCACAGCTTGTACTAAACCATACAATTCTGAAGTAGATGCTTGGTAAATTTTTGTTTTCTTAATTAAACCTAATAGACGAACTGCTTCTAAAATTCTTAATGTACCAATACCATCTGCATTTGCTGTATATTCAGGTTCTTCGAAACTCACATGTACATGGCTCATTGCTGCTAGGTTATATATTTCGTCAGGTTGAACTTCTTGAATGATACGAATTAAATTAGTACTATCAGTTAAATCACCATAATGTAAATGAAGATGCCTGTTTGGTGTATGTGGATCTTCGTATATATGATCAATCCTTTGTGTGTTTATTAATGAAGCCCTTCTCTTAATACCATGCACTTCATATCCCTTTTTTAATAAGAACTCGGCAAGATAAGCGCCGTCTTGCCCAGTAATTCCAGTAATGATTGCCTTTTTCATTTATATTAAATTATTTGTGAAAGTTTTGGGCTGTTTAACGTAAAAATAAAAATTTGCATCAAAACTATTATAATCAATTTCTATTTTTTCAAAATGGGGTGTAAATAAATCTTTAATCAAATCTGAGTTTTCAAATTCAGTTTTATGATCTATATGTCCATTTGCCTTAGGAAGCATCCCAATCAGTTGCATTTCTTTTGTTCCACAAGAAATAATTTTATAGATAATGAAATTTATTTCTTCTATAGTAAAATAGCAAATCCCAGCATTCCAGATAAATGTATCATAATTTTTATCTGGAAATTCTTCTTCTAAAATATTAATTTTTAGAAAATTTATTTTAGGATGTTTATAAAAATAATTAGCATATTTAATAGCATTATTATCAATATCTATTGCATCTATTTTTGACGATATATCTTGATAAAAGAAAAAAGAATAAGAACCATCACCACAACAAATATCCAAAGTTTTAGAATTTTGTATCATTTTCTCTCTGGCTTTAACACCTCGCAAAACCCATACCCATTCAGATGGATCAAATCTCCAGCTATTAAAGTTAATTGAATGTTTAAAAAATTTTGGAGGATTGTTTGCATTTATCCCTGACCACTCTTTTATTAAAAGTAGCTGAGAGAAGAAATAATTCATTTTAGCAAAATAAAATATAATTAAATCTAATAAAAAAGTATTTATAATATTATTTATAATTGCTTTTTTTAAAAATTTCATAAGAACCTAGTTAAAATTTAATAAATTTCTAAATCAATTTCATAAATACCCCAACCTCCTTTAGTATTTTCTCGGTAAATTCATGGGGTTGATATAGGGCTAGGCGTATTTTTTTGTCTATAACAGTTTCTGCCTTTTCAATCAACTGGTATAAATAAGCTTTATCAATATCACCTACTATCACTAAATCAACAAAGGGGTTGTTTTTTCCTAAAGCTAGGTCGCCGGTTAAATATACTTTGTCCACATTGCCTAGTTTGTCCAATACATTTTCAATTATCTGATCTAACCCAACATATTGCATTATCACCCCCCTTAATGATTTAAACATAGGATGATTGGTGTTTACTGAATAATGTTTGGTTTTTGTATTGATGCTTTCGGTATGTTCATGTATCAAGTGCATTTCTGATAACCTATTTAATTCCAATCGCACGGTATTACTGCTTACTTCTAATTCTCTCTCTAAGCCACGTAAATACACGGTGCTAGAGGGATTGAGTAGCAATTTGGTGAGCAACTGCACTCTAATTTTTCCAGTAAAAATTTTATCTAAGATCATTGGGAGTAGATGAATAATAAGTAAATAGATAAAGAAATATACTATGGCTTCGCCACCCTGTGTCACACATTAATCATGAAGACTCAATATTGTTCATTAAAAATAGCGCAATTTTGAGTAGTAAAAATAAGAATTATTGAGTATATTATAAAATATTTAGACGAAAGTTTAATTAGCCTTAGAAATTGCTATTTTCTAGCCCTCGTTATATCCAATATCTTGGTTTGAAGACTAGAATCTAGGCGCTCAAATATGCTATTATTACTAATAAATTCAGGAACCAGTTCCTTCATTTTAGCTACTAATTGCATTTCACTTGCAGCAATTACAATTAATTGGCTTAGTTCTTCAAAGTGTAGTTTATTGTTGATAAGTTCCACCTCCCTTACTTTAGCTATCAATATTTTATCGTGATAAGTTGCTAAGGTGTTTTCAGCATCGTTTAAAAGCTCTTCGTATAATTTCTCGCCAGGGCGTAAACCACTATAAGTAATATTAATATCAATATTCGGGATCATACCATACAAACGAATCATTTTTTTAGCCAAATCGGCAATGGCAACAGGTTGTCCCATATCAAAAACAAATATTTCACCACCATTGCCCATACTGCCAGCTTCCAATACCAATTGACATGCTTCTGGAATGGTCATAAAATAACGTGTAATATTAGGATGCGTTACCGTTAAAGGTCCACCCTTTTCTATTTGATCCTTGAATCTATTAATCACCGATCCATTGGAGCCAAGTACATTTCCAAAACGAGTAGTGATAAATTTAGTCGTAATATTTTTTTCACTCGATATGCCTTGTACATAAATTTCGGCCATTCTTTTACTTGCCCCCATTACATTGGTAGGGTTTACTGCCTTATCGGTACTTATCATTACAAATCTTTCGGCATGATATTTCACAGCTAAGTCGGCTAATATTTTAGTACCAATTACATTATTTCTTACCGCTTCGGTTGGGCAAAGTTCCATCATAGGAACATGCTTATAAGCAGCAGCATGGTATACATAATGTGGCTTAAAAGTTTCAAATAACCCTTCAATTCTTTTTTCATTGGTGATATCCGCTAAAAAAGAAACGCAGTTGATTCTTGTACCACGCTCATGTAATTCTAATTCAATATTATGAAGAGGGGTTTCGGCCTGGTCACACATGATAATCATTTCGGGAGCGTATGGAATTAACTGCCTTACTATTTCACTTCCAATAGATCCTGCAGCCCCTGTTACTAATACACGCTTGCCTTTTATTTGCGAACGTATTTGATTATTATTGATCACAATTGGATCACGTTCTAATAAATCTTCAATTTTGATAGATTGTAATTGATTGCTGCTAAACTTACCTTCGGCCCACCTATCATAAGCGGGAACGCTTAACACTTTAATATCATGATCCAAGCAAAAATCGACCAACTCATTTTTTCGTTTGGTGGGAATGGTAAAGCTGGCAATAATTAATTCGTCAATGGGTTGTATAGGAACTAATTTTATAAAATCATCATAACGGACTACTTGTATCCCATTTAAATTTTTATTGGTTTTCTTTTTATCATCGTCAACAAAAGCAACTATATTAATATTACTGGCTCCATCATTTTCTAATACACGTTGTGTAGCGACACCTGCATCGGCAGCGCCAAAAATAACTACATTTTTCTTTTTCATTTTGTAGTTTTTGGCATAAGCAAATAAAAACTTTACAAGCACACGATAACTTACGAGTATTAAAAAACTAAAGCCAGCATATACAATTACCACTACAGTGCTTAATACAAATTCTTGGCTATAGCGATAAGAAACACTGTTTACAATAAATAAAATAGCAGCCGATCCAATAACAGAGATACTTATTCTAAAAGCGTCTTGTATGCCGGTGTACCTAACAATACCTGAATAAGTTTTAATAGAAGTAAATACCAAGGTATTAGTAATAAATACCAATACAAAAGTATTTAGCACCGCTTCCCAGCTTAACCCCATTAAGGTTAAGTTTTGTTTAATAGCAATGGCTAATAAAAGCGAAAACAAAGTGCCCCCAATATCTAATGAAAATATAATCCAACGAGGAACAATACTAAAATTTTTAAACATACTACTGGTTTTTATTTGATTCATACAACAGCGGGATTGTATTTAACTAAGCAATTAATTTTTTATATAAACTTGAAAATATTAAATAAAAGGCTGTTAAAAAACTCGAAAGTAAACTACCTACTATTATCGAATTTAATTTGCTCACTTCTTTTTTAACTAATGGAAAAGTTGGAGAATCAATAATTTGTATTAAAGGGGTTTCCTTTCGAAGTGCCATTTTAGACATCTCCAAATTAGCAACTAAGCTATTGAGCATTGCAGTATTAGCCTGCACATCAACCTGCCTGCGTGTACTTAGCGTTTTTTTTATATTCATTGCTGAATTTAAATTAAATACATTGTCATTTGCAGATGCTACCCCTGTAATAGCATTATTTAGTTCAGCTCTAATACTATCTGTTTGACGTTGTAAAATATTTAAATTAGTCCGTGCTTTTTTGCTTTTTATTTCAATATAGTATTTAGAAGTTTCAGTTGCTAAATTCTCGCAAAATACCTTTGCGAAATTTTCATTTTCATTTATTATTTCAATACTTGTAATAGATACTTTCTTATCCTTTTGGCCAATACTAAAAAATTTTGGCCTAATTAGACTTGAATATATGCCATTTAAAATAGAATTTTGATTTAGTGAAAATTTTGATCTATCGGCATTAGGTAAAAATTGGATACTTTTTAATTTAGGTATTTTGCTCCAATTTTCTCTTAATTTATTTATTTGAATATAATATTCAGCTATGCTAATAGTTGAGCCATTAATTACTACCGGATTCAACAAAGTTTTCTCTACCAGTAAACGACTTTTCATCAGTTCAATTAAATTTGATCCAGCAAAAACTCCTCCGCCGCCGCTTGAGCCGAAATCAATGCCAAAGCTACTAGCTAATCCAAGTGCGCCACTTAGTCCACCGCCTTTATCTTCTTCCAACACAAAAGTTAGCACCGCTTTATAAGTAGGCTTTTCAAAACAAGCATTAACCAGCCCAATAGTTGCTCCAAAAAAACTAGCTAGAAAAATAATTTTCCAATTGGTTTTTAAATAATCAGCTAACTCATTAATTTTTTGAATGTGTTCCTTTAACGAAATTTTATCCAAATCGCTGGAATTACTAATTGGATTTATCTCTTGTTCAATCATGTTGTATAAATTATTTGTTCAACAATTTCACCGTAGCTAATGCTGCAATTACTTGTGCAATTACAGTTGTAAAAGATAAAATAGTTGCTAATGGTTTGTCTAATTTCTCATTGGTCTCTGGAAGAATTACTTCACAACCTGGTTTAATGGCTGGGCTTATTCTAAAAAATCCAAAATGTTTGGTGCGGTTACTTTTACCATTGGCATATACCACATAAGCACGTCCTCTTTTTGCATATTCGCTAATGCCGCCTGCAGCTGATATACAATCGTTGATATTAATACCCTCTCTATATACAATATTCGTTGATCTTAATACCCCGCCACTTATTTTTATGCGGTTATCTACTTTAGGGATTACTAATTCATCTTTGTCTTTTAATACCAAATCATCCTCTGATCCCGGATGAGTAATAATATAATTGATATCAATAGCAATTTGATAATAATCATTATTTAAATCGTTCATGATTGCATTGAGGGTGTCGGATAAACTTTTTTTGTTGGCATTTTGGTCGGCTATGGGAGCACCTAACTGATTTTGGATATCAGCTTTTTCTGTGGCTTGTTGTGCTTTCAATTTTCTTCTATACACTTCCTCAATACTGGTTTTTGTTTCATCAGCTTTTAAAGTATCTACAACATGTTTGCTTCTTTTAATAAAAGCTCCTTCTCCATAAGCATCTCCAATTAATCCGCCAGCTCTAGTAACAATATCACTTACTCTTTCTACCCTGGTTCTTAAAGTATATTTTCCTGCATTTTGTACCTGACCACTGACAGAAATTATTTCTGGAGTAGTAAAGCCTGCTTTTTTAGTAATGGTAACCACATCAAAAGGCTGCAACACTATATTTTCATTGCCATTTGTAAAACTTAAATCCCCATTAATTTCTGTTTTAAAAATAGTAGATACGCGGTTATTATCTACTTTATTTTCAAATTGAACCATTCTGGCTACTTCAATACTTTTATTGGCTGCATAATTAAAACCGCCCGCCATTAATATTAAATCCTTCACAGTCATACTGTCTATGTAAACATACCTACCCGCATTTCTAGTTTCTCCTATTAAATCTACCGATAAAGAGTCCCTTAAATCCAATACCGAATTAATGTATAATTCATCCTCTCTTTGTAATAAAATATTTTCTGTAGCATCATTTCTTAATGCCTTTCCTAGATTAATGCTTATGAGTTCTTTTAATAAATTGGGTTTTAATCGAATTAATTGCGCCCTTCCTGTAAACGCATCTTCTTTTAATCCATCGGCTCTTCTAACTAAATCGGCAATCCGCATCCCTGAAGATAATTCATACACATCGGGTCTGAATACCGCACCCGTTAATTTAACTCTATTTTGAAAACGATCTAATATTTTAGAAATAACAAATACATCCCCTCCACCTGGTTCATATTTTTCAAAATCAAGTTTGGCTAAATCTTTAACCGATTTTTCTTTATCCAATTTTTGAATCACTTTTACAACAGCTGTATACGCCGTATCATCAAACCCACCTGCATAGTTTAAAAATTGACTAAAATTTTCTTTACCTACCAATTCAAAAATACCTGGGCGTTTTATTTGACCTCTTATTTCTACTCTATTTTTATAGGGTGGTACACGAATAACATCATGGTCTTTTAAACCTATATTTTGAGACTGATCGCCATTTTGCATAAAATGATACAAGTCAATGGTCTTAAATACTTTATTATTTCTAATTAATTCAATGGCTCTGTAACTTCCAATTTCACTTGGGCCACCTGCTTCTGTTAAAGCACTTAACACATTGGATAAAGAAGAAATATTGTAATTACCGCTTCGGGCTGCACCAATAACTGTTACTTGTATGGTGCGAATATCACCTAAGGTTAAGGCTATTTTAGATTCTCCTCTGGCAATGCTCGGATAAGCACTGCGTATCATTTGATTTTTTAAGCGATCCGTTGCTGCTTCAATGGTTAATCCTGCCACTTTTACTTGACCCACATTTTTTACCTGTATGAACCCTTCCTTACTCACTGTTAAATCATCACTATATTCTTGCACACCATATACCACTAATTTCAACACATCATTTGGGCCAATTTCATAATTTAAGGGGGTGGCAATATTTTGATTTTCACCAAACCCGGTTCCATTGTCATTAAATAATTCAGAACCGTAGATGAGTGGATTGATATTATTTTCTGGCCTTTGTTTTCTTTCGTTACCAGTAGTATCTGCATAGGCATTTTGTCCTTTTTTCCCAGTCATTTTTCTTAAGGGCGAGTTAGCATTAGGCCTAGCCCCTTTGGTACTTCCCAATTTTGCTTTTAGTTTTGCAAATTCTGCAGGGCTCATCCCTTTGGCTATGGCTTGTTGTTCCACTTGATCGATAGTCATGCCTGCTTGTTGCAATTGGGCTTGTATTTGAGCAATTTCAGTTTCGGTTAAAGCATCCACTTTTAAAGTACTTAAGTCTTTTGAACTTAATAAGTTTTGTGCTTGCACACCAATGCTAAAACAAACCAATAGTAAACCTGTAAAAAACAATTTCATTATGATAGAATTTAGTAGAAGATGATCGTTTGTGTTAAAATAGCGTTTAATTTATAACAATAGTTAGTTTTTTTATATGGCTTCGCCTTCCTTAGTCACATAATAGAAATGAGATGACTAAAGATTTGCAATTAGTTGAGAACTATTTAAAATAGACTTAGCTAATACAGATATTCAAAAACGAGTTAACTATTTCAAAATTAACACTTTATACAAATTTTAGGGGGGTACAATTTATACTGTAAAAATACCTTAATTATTAGAAATAAACAAAAAAGTTAATACATTGATAAGTATTTACTTATATATTTTAATATATTAATAATTTATATAAAGACTTTACGATAAAACTTAGATTTTATTACCTTTTCCCTATAGGGATCAGCTTTTGTAGGAAAAGTGTGAAATAATAGAATAGTTCATTTTTAATGGTATAGTCCGTTCCAAGGTTTTCGTACTGGTGTAATTTAGAATGTCTATATAATTGATCATGCCCAGTACCATAAAAAACAGTAACAGACTTTCCCAATGCAGCAGCTAAAGTGGCAGTCCCTGTAGTTAAACAATACATCCTTTTACAAGAATACATTAAATCACAAAGCTCAAATAAATTTGAAGTAGCCATTTCTTTCTCTGCTGACTTAATAGTTAAAGCTCTGTTTTTTAGATGAACCATCTGATAATTTACTTGTATATTTTCTTTCATAAACCAGCTTTCGATTTTTTTCCCAGTTCTTAATTTCCCAGTAAATGAAATATAGTTAGGGTCGTAAACAACTGCCCCCTCTAAATTTGATAATAATTTTGGTGCATAATAAATTTCAGGTTCATGAAAGCGGAGTCCATCCTCTAAGCCATAGGCCAACATGATAGCGTCTAATAAATTTTCGGATTCATTTACATTTTCAGGAAAATGATACTCACCCCCTTGGTCAGTAAATCCATCCAACCAAGGATTTAATTTCCATATTAATTCAATGGTATCAGGATGGCGACACTCAGATTGATTGGATATAAAAACTTTATCATAAGCACCTGTTTCTTTTGCTATTCGGGGTAGATGGCTGAAAAATAAATGATCGCCTAAGCCTCCCTTTTTTAATTGTATTACCAAACTTTTCATCTATTGTATATTTCGGTATAGTTTGTAAAAACGATTTTTTATAAATTGTCCAAATCTTTTAATACTAGATACTTTATTAAATTGTTTATGATTAATATAATAACAATTTACTTGTTGAAATTTGGAATGCCCCAAAGCCATCACAGTTTTACTGTAATTATTAAACAAATCAAATAATTCAGGGCGATTCATAAAGGAAGTCCGTGTTTGATATTTTGAAATTTCATATATTTTATTAAAATCATACCCACTAAAATGATAAAAAACCAATGGGCTTTCACTGTTTACTAAATATTGACCGTCCTCCTTTTGACTAAATATTCTTTCATGTAAGTTCCAATAGGCCATATTATACCCAGGATCATGTAATATGAAAACATTTTTGAAAAAAATTGGTGCAAAGTTTAACCATATTTGATCAACAAATAAACCTTTTTCAAAATCTATATAACAATAGTATTTAAGCCTCTCTTTCCACCATTCTAATAGTTTAAATGATTCATTTCCTCTCTTTAATCCAATAAAACCAAGATTATATAAACCAGTATTTAAAAAATCTGTTTCGCCAGGGGTCTTAGCATCAACAATTGGTTCTGTTATATGTGGGGTTAAAATAATTTGATTTTTATCTAAAGCTGCTTCTAGCGCTGTAAATTTATTATACACATAAATATCAGGGTCAAAATACAATATTGAATCTACTTCGGGATTACTTTTAAATAAATAATCAAAAAAATAAGGCTTAACTGCAGTGTTTAATTCGGTGATATTATATCGGCTATAAAAAGATTTAAAATTTTGTATATTTATTTTATCAACCTCAATTAAAGCATAGGGTAAGTTTTCAAATAAGGGTGATGGCTCAATTATTTTATCAACCAATGCAATTATAAATTTATAAGCAGAGTTTTGCTCCGTTAATGAATTCCCTAATGTTATCGCCTGAGCTAAATAATTAATGGAGCAAATTGTAAATGCAATTTTTTTATCTGTAGTTTTCATTTTTTTACAATTTAATTCAATAGCCTATTTTAAATTAGTAATTATTTGTTTAAAATTAACATAAGTTATTAAAAACTTGTTATTAAAGAAATACAGTTGTAATAATATATACGTTAAACTACAACCAACCACCGCTATCAAACTTATTACAAATGTATTATCAGTTAGCATCCTCACTCCAAATACAATAGGTATAAAAGTACAAGCAGCTAATATGGACTGTCCAAAAAATACCCATGGATATTTAAATTGATACACCTTATTGGTATAATAAAGGTAAATTAAGCTTACACTTAATTCTGTAATAATAGTAGCAACGGCTGCTCCTTTTTCTTGATAATGGGGAGTAAACATTACATTGAATGCTGCACTAATAAACAAGCCCACCAGCATCGCAATAAATACTTCTTTGTTTTTTTCTGCAGGAATTAAAATTTGAAAAGCAAAAAAGTGCCCAAAGCCAATGAATAAAGGTAATACAGACATGATTTGCATGGGTAATATACTTTTATTAAATGCTTCTCCGGAAAAAATAGTCATAATTTCTGGTGCTAATAAATAAGTTCCAAAAGCCATAGGCACTGTAAGTAATACTAAAAAATAAAAGGAATGAACTAAAATTTTCTGAATTTCCTCAATTTTATTTTGGGCGAATTTGTAGGATAAAATTGGTATGAATACCGTGCCAACACTGGTCACAAAAGGCAATAATAACTTAATAAATTTAATGGAGGCCGTGTAAAAGCCTACAGCCATTGGGTTAGCTAAAAATCCGAGCAAGATAGTATCCCATAAAGTATAAATACTGGAGGCCGCGGTTGCACCAAAAATATACAACAATGGTTTAAAATGTTTTTTAAATTCCAATGTGTAGGTATGGGGTTGATGCTTAAAATAAATCACCAAAAAACTATACACTTGATTGCCAAGAATAGTAAAAATTAAAATAACTAAATATTGAATCAAGTCGTTTGGTGTTTTAACCCAGAGATATAATAATATTATTGCGATTGCTTTTACAATAATGGAACGCAGCGCAATGGTTTTAAAATCGGCCTTGCCCGCATAATACCAATCGGTATAAGTAAAACTTAAAAGGACTAAAGCGCCTGCTATCAAATACATGGTTTTATGCGCACTAAAATAAGGAATATACAAAACACTCAACACATACAATAAAGTTGCCACCGCACTAGCAATAAAATAAATACTGCTTAATGATAAAAAAATGGATTTGGTTTGATGATCATTTTGGTGATGCTTAGCAATTTCTTTAACTCCATAAATGGGTATACCCAGGGCTGCAAAAAGTGCAAAGTACTGAGCATATGAAAAAATAAATTGCACTTTCCCAATGCCTTCAGGGCCTAGCACTCTTGCTGCATAAGGGAAACTTATTATTGGAAATAATATATTAGAAATAGACAATAGCAAATTGAATAAAAAATTCTTTTTCATGCCTACTTAATTTTCTAGCGTTACAATTTTTATATTATCAATAGACCAACTTCTGGTACAAGTGTCATTTCTTGCACCGCCTGCATCACTTAATGCCAATTCAAATGTTTTTTTGGTATGAGGTAAGCTATTAACAATTCTATAAACGCTGGTTCCTCTGATGCTATTTTTTTTACTACATGCGCCAGGTAAATAAATTTCTTGAGCTTGATTGCCAGCTGGGCTAGTAGGTCCATTATTAAACCAGTTGGGGTAGGCTTGTTGGATGGTACTATCATTTGAAAATCCAGTAATGAGTCGGTATTCACCATCCATTTTCATTATCCAAAGATTATTTTGCCAATTATCATGTATATATAAATCAAATTCTACCCTAATTATAGTATGGCTGGGCAAAGTGTCAAATGTTAGGTTGACACTGCTATTATTAAAAGTTCCTAAAACTTTTTGATTTTGAAAGTTGGTTATTTTTTTAAATGGAAATTCACCAAAACTATAATCTGAAAGCCATCCGGCGGTAGTAATTCCTTTAGGGTTTCCACTTTCAAAATTATTTTCATACACCGTTTTTATATTGGTTAGGTTTTTAACACATCCATTTAACAGGAATAATGCTCCAAATAGGTAAAACAAGCGGAGTCTATTGCCTTTTAACTGCATAACCAATTAATAATTTACTCAAAAATAGCCCTACTTATTCAAACTTCCGCTTCAAATTAGGTTTAAGCCTTTTTGGAAGTGAATTTTTGCAGTTTAGGTCTTAAATTGCAGCATATGTTTGTGTTCCCAATTATCTATATTACTGCATTTATTGCCTCCCTTTACTTCTTAAAGGAAAAGCAACCAAAAGGTATTTTTTTATTTATTTTATTTGGATTACCCATCTATACACTTTCCTTATCCATTACCCATATGTATGGGTTTACTCAACTGGTTCCAGTATTGCAAACTTTTAAGGAAATAATTATACTAGGTTATTTTGTGTATGCATTTTTCCAACTCAAAACCGATAATAATTGGCAAACATTAGATAAAATTATGCTCGCCTTTTTTTGTTATAATTTATTGTATGTTCCATTACCTATTGGAGGCTATAGCTTTTTTGAAAAAATACTCGCATTTAAAAGTTTAAGCTTTTTCCCATTAGTATATTTTACAGGAAGGATTATAAATAATGATCATATAGCATTAACCAAGGTTTTCCATTACATGGCCCTACTTACTATTATAGTGGCAGTAGTATTATTTATTGAAGTAATTACCTACACACATATTCAAAGTATCAGTGGCTATGCTAAATACAATCAACATTTTTTTGATCAAGACCCTTCAGGCGCTTATGATTTATCATGGACTTTTCAAATTGAAAATGGCATGAAACGTTTTGCAAGTATATTTTCGACCCCTTTAGAGTTAGCTGCAGCCACCCTAGTTTCATTAGCAGCCATTGCAGCCATCGTCACCAATAATAACAACAGTTTTAGTTTTTCAAAATTGACAGCGATAGCATTACTAAGTAGTTTATTTTGTATCAATTTAGCCTTATCAAGAGCCTCATTAGCAAGTTACTTGTTAATATTATATTGCTATGCCTGGTTTACCAATAAAAAATTTATTTTAAAAACCATACACTATGCAATACTATTGGCTACTCTAGCTTTGGTATTTATTTCCTTTGATAGTGATTTTGTAGATTTTATAATCAATAGCCTTACGTTTACCAATGCTTCTAGCGTTGGGCATTTGATTGAATGGGCCAATGGTCTTGACTCAATGATAAAAAGTCCGTTGGGTATTGGGCTGGGCTCTTCGGGTCGTATATCTGCTTTTAGCGGATACAATGTAGGCGGTGAAAATGAATTTATTATTATTGGTGTACAAACAGGCATTATTGCACTTGGCTTATATATTGCAGCTTATATTTATTTAATTAGAAAATCATACCAAATATTTACTACTTCAACAGGTCGAATTAGAAGACTGGCGTTATTTTTATTATTACTTAAAATTGGTATGATTATCCCTCTTTTTACTTCAGAAGCAGAATCCTATATTTACATAAGTTATACTACCTGGCTTTTGAGTGGGATATTTATAAATATGGTTAGTAAAGAAAATAGCAACAATAAAACTGAAATTGTTCATGAGCTTATTTAAAATATGGGTAGACCATTCCAAAAAGGATTCTTTCGTTAATACCATACGAAAAAAAAGATTTGCCTATCAAAAATTACTTATTGAAAAATTACTCGAAACCAAAGACACCATTAAAATATTAGACATTGGTGGTGAAATTGAATTTTGGAAACACTTAGGCTGGGAAAATAATAGATGCACTATATACTTATTGAATTTGGAAGCCGTCCCAACAATAAAGCCTACCCCTGGCTTTATACAAATCACAGGGAATGCATTGGCACTTCCCTTTGAGCAAGGGGAATTTGATTTAATATTTTCTAATTCTGTAATTGAACATGTGGGTAGTTACCCCAACCAAGAGTTATTTGCAACCGAAACAAAAAGAATTTGCAATAGGTACATGATTCAAACTCCTAGTATTTGGTTTCCTTTAGAGCCACATAGTTTAATTCCTTTTTTTCAAGTAATTCCACATTCGTTAAGAGCTTTTTTAATTATGCTTTTTAATATCAATTACTTCCCAAAACAAAAAACCTACAAAGCCGCATTGGCTACTTCGAAATCAACACTCATGTTTTCTAAAAAAAGATTTCAAGCCTTATTCCCAGAAGCAGAGATTCAAGTAGAGCGTTTATTTGGCATTCCAAAATCATATACAGCTATAAAAATGTAATTATGATTAAAGGCCAACAAAAAATAAAAGTAGGAATAGATATTCGTGATTTAAAAATTTCCAAAACTGGAGCGCATACTTATTTATATGAAGTGTGTAATCATTTAGATAAGGAGTCGGCTATTTTTGAATACGTTTTTTTGGACACAGTCCTACCTATTTATACTGGGCCAAATAAATTATTAAAATTGAGCGAACAGATTTCTTTTTTTATTTGGAAACAAATTACTTTACCCATAAAAGCAAATTTAAAAAAATGCGACCTGGTTTTTTGTTCTGATTATTTTGTTCCTTATTATCAATTCGGATTTAAAACGATTGTGGTTTTTTATGACGCTTTTGTTTGGGAATACCCTACTCACTATAATAAATATTGGCTTTGGCTTTTCAATAAAATTGGAATACCTGCAGCAAAACAAGCTAAATATATTATTACCTTAACCCATTATACAAAACAACAAATTGCAAGATATTCAGGATTAGAAAAAGAAAAAATTATACCTATTTATTTGGGGCCAAAAACAAAAACTATAAACAACAGCTTCGATGAATTAACAGATGAGGTTGCAAAATTTAGTTGGCTTTTTAATAAACAATACTTATTGCATGTGGGTACCCTCGAAAAAAGAAAAAATATTGAAGCCCTCATTAATGCATTTGAATTATTAATTTCCAATGGGGACAATACTACCTATTTAGTTTTTGTAGGACAACCCAGTAATAAAGAGACTTTAAATGAGAATTCTGTTTTTTACAAAATTAACAACAGCCAACTTCTTAGTGAGCGTATTATTTTTACTGGTTTTTTATCCGACGAGAGTGTTGCTAATTTTTATAAACATGCTACTTTATACGTTTTCCCATCCATCAATGAGGGTTTTGGCA
Source organism: Sediminibacterium ginsengisoli (assembly GCA_945865545.1). Taxonomy (GTDB): domain Bacteria; phylum Bacteroidota; class Bacteroidia; order Chitinophagales; family Chitinophagaceae; genus Sediminibacterium; species Sediminibacterium ginsengisoli_F. The sequence goes on from CAMBEQ010000007.1 coordinate 55,497, forward strand.
TACCCGTTTTAGAGGCATTCGCGCATCAATTGCCGGTAGCCATTGCTAATAATTCTTGCTTACCCGAAGTAGCAGGCGACGCGGCCATTGCATTTGACCCCTATGATGTGCCAAAATTGTATGAACTAATTAAAATACTCCTTGAACAGCCCAATTTAAGAAAAGAGCTAATTGAAAAGGGTTTAAACCGGCTGGAGCATTTTTCATGGGATAAAACAGTACTTGAATTAGAACAAGTTTTTCAAAAGGCTTACGATAATCAATAAACTAAATTTATAGTTTGCTATATTTATGCTTTAAAACAAGCAATATTAGCGCACTAAGCCACATACAATCAAGATTCAAAGGCCATTGGACTGGAAAAGATAAGCTCATTACCCTGGCTCGGCTTTTTATATTTTTTGTGCGCGGTTGTTGGCACCGCCCATTTTTTAGCAGTGCTAAAGGAATGGTTTTAATAGGAAAAAATGTTTCCATCCGCTATGCAGGTTATTTAAAGGCTGGCAAGGATTTAATTTTAGAAGACAATGTAGAATTGAATTGCCTTAGTATCAAAGGCATAAATTTAGGCGACCGAGTGACCATTGGGAAACATGCTATTATAAGGCCTTCTAATATTTATGGTGGTGATATTGGAGAAGGTTTAAAGGTTGGCAATAATTCAAACATAGGGCCCTTTGCCTATATAGGCTGTTCTGGCTTTATTGAAATTGGAGACAATGTTATGATTTCCCCTCGCGTAAGCATTTTTGCAGAAAATCATGATTTTGATAATCCGAACATCATCATGAAAGAACAAGGAGTTACTAAACAATTTGTAAAAATTGAGGATGATTGCTGGATAGCCGCCAATAGTATTATACTTGCAGGAGTGACCATAGGAAAGGGATCGGTGATTGCTGCGGGTTCGGTAGTGACTAAAGATGTTCCTGCTTATAGCGTAGTTGCTGGAGTGCCGGCGGAAATTATCAAATCCAGAATTTAAAATCAAAAGTTTAAAATCTAAAAAATGAGTAAATTAATTTTTACTGCTATTTCCTCAAGGGCCACTCTGCTCTCGCTTTTGCTAAATTAGCATGGGTTCCGATATCAATTAAATAATCATCATTTTCCCAACCACTCATTTGATTGATTAACTGTGGCAATAAATCAAATCCAATATCGGCAGGAATTTTATTGGCTGTAATAAGTTTAATAACAGAAGGATGGGCTATATATATACCAGCATTCGCTAAATTTGATGTGGGGTTTGTTGGCTTTTCAACAAAATCAATAATTGTTTTTTTTGCATCTAATGCTGCAATACCACATGCAGTAGGATGACTAGTAGTAAATAAAGCCATACTAAATAAATGTGCTTGGGCGCTATGAAATTCAAAAAGATCTTTTAACTTAATAGACGTTAAATTATCTGAATAAATAATAAAGAAGCTTTTTTCATTTTTTACAAAATCATAATTGGCTAGCAAAGTGCCTGCGCTTCCTAGTAAAGTTTCTTCCATAAAGTAATGTACCTTAATGGAGGTCTCAATGGTTGTTACAAAGTCTTTTACCTGTTGAGGAAAATGATGTAGATTAATAAGCACTTCGGTAATACCAGCTTGTTCCATAGCATCAAACCACCAATGAATAAGGGGTTTTCCCCCTATTTCGACAAGGCATTTAGGAAGGGTATTTGTAATGGGCATTAGTCTTGTCCCAAGCCCTGCAGTTAATAAGAAAGCTTTCATTAATTACTTAACGTTTAATAATATTCTTGAACCTGCAGGATCAAATTGATAACTTAGCTCTTTATATTGATGCATGGCTGCTCTAAATTTGGCTCGATTATCTGCGGGCACATAACTCATCAAAAATCCACCCCCACCAGCTCCAGCAATTTTACAACCTGTTGCTCCATTGGATAAAGCAATATCCACCATTTCGTTAATTTGATCATTACTTACATTGCTGGCTAGTTGCTTTTTCAAATTCCAGTTAATGGCCAATAAATTTCCTAGTAAATCAAAGTCTTTAGCATTAAATGCAGTATCTAATTGATCTACTAAATCGGAAATAGATTTTAATTCCACTAGTCTATTTTCAATATTGACTAATTGTTCCTGTAAGACACTTTCTGCTTTACGCAATATTTTAGTATTATGCAATACTAAAGAATTACTCAATTTATCTTTTTCTTCTTCAGATAAAATAATTTCAGAAAGGGTTACAGTTTCATCCGCATTAAATTCAATTTTCTTAATCCCACCATAAGCCGCAATATATTGATCTTGCTTACCAATAGGTTTTTTTAATTTTTCAATTTCGATATAACATGCCTCTTTGGCAATGGTCTCACTACTTACTTGTTTCCCTTGAAAGTGATACAAGGCATTCAATAATCCAACGGTTAATACCGAGGAAGATCCTAGGCCTGATCCCTTTGCTGTAATATCCGCCAAGGTGATTATTTCAATTCCCTTTTCAATTCCTGCATGTATTAATGCCTCTCTAATAATTTCATGTTTAATGTCGCTCACCTGTTCAACAATTTCATTTTCTGTATAATGAAGTACAATTAAATCATCTACTCTCTTTTTTACAATAACATAAATATACTTATCAATAGAAGCAGAGATTACCTGGCCTTTATTGGTTTTATAAAAATTAGCGAAGTCGGTGCCTCCTCCAACAAAACTTATACGCAAAGGCGTTTGTGACACAACCATAATAAAAACATTTTACTTTTAATAAATTGGATTGGACCGCCATTGATAGGCCGATTCAATAATAGCTTCTAAAGAAAAAGTGGGCTGCCATTGAATGATTTGATTTGCTTTTTCATTAGAAGCAATGAGCGAGGAAGGGTCGCCTGGTCTTTTTTCTACCAAGCTAAAATTAATTTTTTTGCCAATAATTTTTTCCGTAGCCTGAATTATTTCCATAACAGAATAGCCTTTACTTGTTCCTAAATTAATCATTTGATTCCATTTTTCAATGGGCGCCTCCATCGCTAATAAATGGGCATTGGCTATGTCGGAAACATGTATATAATCACGAACGCCTGTGCCGTCTTGGGTGTCAAAATTATTTCCATATACAAATAATTGTTCCCTTGCACCAATGGCGGTATCTATGGCCAATGGAATAAGATGCGACTCACAGGGCCTAGATTCTCCATGAGTAGCTGTGGCCCCTGCTGCACAGAAATACCTAAAAATAAAATACTGCAAGCCAAATGAATGGACACAATCTTGAATAATTTGCTCATCAAATAATTTAGACCAGCCATAGGGATTAACAGGCACCAATGGATGCAGTTCGGTGATGGGAGAAAATTGCGGGTTGCCATATACCGCCGCTGTGGATGAAAATATTATTTTTTTAACCCCATACTTTTCCATTTTATTTAGAAGTGTAATGGTTCCAGAAACATTATTCTCGTAATAATTTAAGGGATGAATGACAGAATCTGGAACATTGGCAGAGGCAGCCAAATGAATAACAAGTTCAATTTGATGTACTGAAAATATTTGATCTAAAATTTGTTCCTCCCCATAGTTAGATTCAAAAAATAAAGTATCTGGCATGAGCGCAGCCTTTTTGCCATCTCGCAAATCATCAATGATAATTAATTGATGCCCTAATTGGTGTAATTGTTCACTAACTACACTACCAATATAGCCAGCTCCTCCAGTAATGAGTATTTTCATAAGAAATTATAAACCGCCAAAAGCTTCCTTGGTTAGCCTTTCACGTAATTCAAGGACTATTAAATGAAATATTACAGTATGTATACTCTCCACCGTACACATTTCATTGAGTGGCACATGCACATTAAAATCGGCGGCTAGTTTTAAAGCACCACCATCAAATCCAGTTATACCAATCACAAAAATATTTTTTTGTTTTGCAGCAGCCACCGCCTCCATTATATTTTTGCTATTACCCGATCCACTAATACAAACTAACAAGTCTCCATTTTTTGCAAAAGAATTAAGCTGAGCGCTAAATATTTTTTCATACCCATCATCATTGGCTATAGCTGAAATATGCGCAATATTATCCGTTAAACTTAGTGCTTTTATGGTTTTAGCTACTGGTTTATTAAAGAAGATGCCCTTGGTGATATCTTGCGCAAAATGAGAAGCATTGGCCGCACTTCCTCCATTTCCAATGACAAAAATTGTTTTTTCACCCTCATAAGCAGCTGTTAAATGATCGGCAAACTGACTAAGTACCTTTGGATCTAAATTCCCAATACAATTTTGAACCCCATGTAAATATTTTGATATATCCATATTAGCCTCAAAATTAAGATATAATAAGATTAAAAGAACTTTAAAATAGGATGATTTCTATGAAAATGGATTTATTTTGCAGATATAATTAATACCTTTCCCGATATATGCATATCCTTTTTTTACATAGTTCTTCGGACTTATATGGTGCTAGTAAAATTCTGCTTGCCGTAACCAAGCTTTGCAAGGATAAAAACCATAGAATTACGGTGGTGCTTTCAGAAAAAGGCGAGCTCTCGGACAAATTAATTGAACTTGGTTGTGAGGTATTGATTATTGACCTGTCTATTTTAAGAAGACAATACTTCAATTTTAATGGGATAGTCAATAGGGCTTGGGGTTTATTGAAAGCTTACAATAAACTTAAGCATATATGTCAATTGGAAAAAGTAGAACTAATTTATTCTAATACCACCGGGGTAATTGCTGGGGTTTTGGTTGCTTCAAAATTAAAGATTCCACACATTTGGCATATTCATGAAATTATTGAAAAACCTACCTTATTATTTAGATTGCTGAGTGCTTTATTAAATAAAAAAATAAATCGTTGTTTGGTCGTTTCCGAAGCAGTAAAAAATCATTGGGCCAAATATGTCAAGAAATCAAAAATGACTGTTTTGTATAATGGAGTAGATTATTGGTTATTTGAGGATAAAAAAACCACATTTAGAGTGGAACAAAATATTTCAGATGAGGCAATAGTCATTGGTATGATGGGTCGTGTACACTATTGGAAAGGCCAGGATTACTTTTTAAGAATTGCAGGACAATTAAATCAACAATTTTCAAAACTGGTTTTTGTACTAGTGGGTGATGCCTTTCCCGGATATGAATACTTATATGATAATTTAGATAAAATTATTCTTGAAGAGAAATTAGAGGGTGTCGTAAGACAAGTAAATTATCGATCTGATATACAAAATATTTACAACGCTTTAAATATTTTTATTCTTCCTTCTCAATTGCCTGATCCAGCACCCGCAGTAGTTACAGAGGCCATGGCTGCTGGCTTGCCCGTAATAGTGACCAACCAAGGTGGTGCTATTGAAATGATTGAAGAAGGAGTCTCGGGCATTATAATTCCTTTAAATGATGCAGCAACTGCTGCAAATAAAATTGCTTATCTAATTCAACACGAACAGATTAGAATTAAAATGGGGGCTGCAGCAAAAACAAGAATCAAACAATATTTTTCTAGAGAAAATTTTAATGTACAAATAATTAATTTCATTGAACAAAAACAATAACCATACCATTACCATTTCAATTATTGGATCAAGGGGATATCCAATAGTATATAGTGGGTATGAAACTTTTATTAAAGAAGTAGCGGAGCGTTTAGTTGCATCTGACATTAAAGTACGCGTTTATTGTCATAAAAATTTATTTAAAGACAGGCCTAAAAAAATCAATGGCATTGAGCTGGTTTATATTCCAACGATAGAAACAAAAATTCTGAGCCAGTTTGTGCATTCCTTTTTTTCAATGTTACATGCCTGTTTTAGTAATTCAGATATTATTTTAGCTGTGAATGCAGCCAATGGTCCTTGGGGTTTAATTTCAAAAATATTCCAAAAAAAAACAGCTATCAATGTAGATGGCATGGAATGGTTAAGGCCTAAATGGAGGGGATTGGGTGCTCGTTATTTTAAAATGGCAGCCTGGTTGGCCACTCGTTTATATGACTGTATTATTACAGATGCAGAAGCCATGAGGCAGGTGTATTTAGAAGAATTTAATACAGATTCAACCGTTATTGCCTATGGCGCAAATATAAAATACAGTGAAAATCAATCACTTATAACAAATTTGGGGCTTATTACACAGGATTATTACCTAATTGTAGGTAGGTTGATACCCGACAACAATGCCGACCTTATTGTAGCAGGTTATTTGGCGTCAAATTCAGGTAAAAAATTGGTCATTGTTGGAGATGTTCCCTACCAGGACCAGTATGCAGAAGCAATGAAAGCCAATGCTAGTGAAAATATTGTGTTTTTAGGCTACGTGACGGACCAAAATGTACTAGCAGAATTATACCATCATTGCTATGCTTATATACATGGCCACGAATTTGGCGGAACCAATCCTACTATGCTTAAAGCCATGGCTTATGGTTGTGCCATTATTGCTTTAAATACAGTTTTTAACCAAGAAATGTTACAAGAGGGTAAATTTGGACAATTTTTTGAAAAAACTCCAGCCTCTGTTGCCTTATCTTTGCAGCAAGCGGAGCAGCCCCATAACTGCATGGCAAAACTGAGATCTAATGCAAGAAACGGGCTCACCAATAAATACAATTGGGACGAAGTGTCAAATGCATATATTAAAGTGTTTAAAGAATTATTAATCAATGGCAAACCCCAAATCACATAAATACGTTTTACTAAGATATATTTTTGACGCACCCATTGTTTTTTGTTCTTATTTATTGGCTCTTTATTTTTCTGGAATCATCGCTTCATCAGAAAATAATTCTAACAACTACCTTTTTACTTTTGTTGTACTTGCAGTTTGGTACACTGCAGCTTCTTTTTCTAGATTATATGCAGATAGGCGTTCCAATAAATTTTCTGAAGAGATTATTTTTATTATTTATAGCCTCATCTTATTTGCTATTTTACTAAGTTCAATATCATTTTTTTCAAGATCCTTTATAAAATTTACGAGCGAGTTTTTCTTTTTTTTACTTTGTGCTCTATTTATTTTACAAACCATAGAAAAATACATTATTCGAAAATTATTGCATGCGGCAATTTTTCAAGGGGGCTTATATGATAATATTTTGATTGTTGGGGCAACTAGCTCCGCATTAGATTTTTTAGATACCATTCACAGATACTATTATTATGGATATAAGTGTATTGGTTTTTTAGATGATGAGAAAAAAGAACTTAATGAAACTGAATACTTAGGTAAAATTGACAATTTACCGAATATATTAAAACAAGGAACGGTAGACGAAGTAATGATCGCTTTGGATAGTTTTAATAGTCAACAAATTCAAAGTTGTATTGAGGTATGTGATTACTACCGCATCAAAGCAAGAATTGTTCCAAATGTGCAACAATATGCAGGGGCCAGTGGCCAAGTAAATAATATTGGATTACTGCCTGTAATTAATATTAGATCCTTGCCTTTAGATAAGCAAGAAAATAAAATACTTAAACGAATTTTTGACATTCTATTTTCATTGCTATTTTTTATCATCTTAGGATGGTGGTTGCTTCCAATAATTGCATTGGCCGTAAAAATAACTTCAAAAGGGCCAGCCATTTTTAAACAAGAGCGTTGGGGTTTAAATAATAAAAAAATTACTTGCTATAAATTTCGAACCATGCTAGCTAAAGAGCATGATGTAGATAACAATGGGTATTATCAACAAGCTACACGTAACGATCCTAGAGTGACCAAATTAGGTGCCTTTATGCGCAGTACGAATATGGATGAGCTCCCTCAATTTTGGAATGTATTAATAGGCAATATGAGCGTTGTAGGACCAAGGCCCCACCCCACTCCATTGAATATTGAATCTATGCATACCATTGAAAATTATATGTTAAGACATATTGTTACACCCGGTATTACAGGCTGGGCGCAGGTAAACGGCGCAAGAGGGGAAACCAAAGAAACAGGTTCGATGCAAAAGAGGATCAATTTTGATTTGTATTATATACACCGATGGACTTTTTGGCTGGACAGTCAAATTATTTTGCAAACCATTATTAATATTTTTAGGAGAGACCAAAATGCCTACTAAATTTTATATGAAAAATATTTTACTTTTTACTTCAATTTTTTTATTTAGCTTTTTAATTAAATTAGAGGCGCAAGAAGTATATGAAAATCATCGTGCTGAGATTTATAACTATCTATCAAGAATGGCTCAAAAAGGGATCATTGATTTCGAAGATCATATTAGACCTTTAACTAGAACCTACCTAAATACTTGTTTAGACAGTGTTAATGCCAATAGAAATAAATTAAGTCCAATTGAAAAAGAGGAATTGATTTTTTATAGGCAAGAGTATAATACAATTAATAAAAATGAAAAAGTACAAGCCAATCAAGTTCAATTTTTAAAGAAAGATAGGGCAGGAAGATGGCGTAGTCTATTTGCAGAAAATGCCAACGCGAGCATTTATCTTGAGCCTGTTTTATCAGGGGCCCTAGTAGAAGGGACTCATACAAGTTATAAGCAACAAAGTTCTGGATTTCGTTTTTTTGGTACTGCTGGTAAACATTTTAGTTATCAGTTTTTTGCAAATGACGTTAATTTAGAAGGAAAGGGTTACGATACAACAAGATTAAATTCCAGCGAGACTGGTTTTGTTAGAAAAGATACTTCAAAGTATAGAAGTTTAAATTATTCAGAGTTTAGAGGAAGTATTAATTATAGTTTCAAAAATGGAAGTATTAGTTTCGGGCAAGATCATTTATTATATGGTTATGGAGAAATTGGAAGAGTAGTATTGTCTGACAAAGCCCCTGCTTTTCCTTTTTTAAGATTTGAGTATAGCCCTTTTCCTTGGTTAAGGTTTAATAATACACATGCTTGGTTAAATTCTAAAATTATAGATTCTAGCAAAACCTATGGAACCGGAAATGAAATATTTGGCGGTGTGCGCCATCTTTTCATCCCAAAGTTTATGGCCACACACAGTATACTTATTAAAGCGGCTAAAGGATTGGATATAAGCGCAGGAGAATCTATCATTTATAGCGATCACTTTGATGTAGGATATTTAATTCCTGTTATGTTTTTTAAATTGTATGATCAGATGGTCAACAATAGTCATATTCAAGCTGGCTCCAATGCACAACTCTTTTTTAATATAAGTAGTCGAAATCAAATAAAAAATACGCATTTGTACTCGAGTGTATTTATTGACGAGATAAGAATTAGCACCATTTTTGACAAAGTTAAAAGTCGGAACCAATTAGGATATACCATTGGGGGTGCTTATACCGATTTCCCTATTAAATATTTAACTTTTAATGCGGAATATACTCGTATCAACCCTTTTGTTTATAATAACTTAATTCCTGCTCAAACCTATACCCATCAGGGATATAATTTAGGAGATTGGATGGGTAGTAATTCAGATAGGTTATTGTTGTCCATTAAATATACCCCAATAGCAAAATTAAAATTGCTGGTTCGTTATCAAGCCTTACGCAATGGTGATAAAGGTAGTATTGTAGACCAATATTTACAAGAGCCTCAACCACCCTTATTATTTGGGAATTTGATGAGCAGAAACGAGCTATTTATGCAATCTTCCTATGAACTATATAACGGATTGGTTTTTAAGGCCTGGTATAGCAAGTGGAACAATAATAGCTCCAGCTGGAGCCTGGGAGTGAATTACGGTTTTTAGCGTTATATTTGCTTTATTTTAATTTTGAAAATGAAGCCAAAACAACTTTACCTACTAAATAAGCTAATTGCATTAATAGCTTTCCTAATTATTATTGGAAATCAATCATTTGCCCAAACTAATAATACTGGTTTACCAAGTTTAAAATTAAGTAAACTTTCTGATCAGCAATTATTAAAAACTTGGCAGCAAACCCAACAATCAGGTTTATCTGAATCAGAGGGAATTAATCAATTGGTTAGAAAAGGACTAGACCCAGCTGATGTTAATACTTACAAAAAAAGGTTACTACAATTACAGGGCATGTCTAGAGCAACTAATACTGGTGCTAAAAGTTTTATTAAGGACTCAGCTAGTTTTATGCAGGACAGTACTTGGGTGAATGAAGTGCCAAAAATGAAAGCTAGGTCACGTTATTATGGTTATGAATATTTTAGTAACCCTACGCCTTTAATGCAACCAGACGCCCGTGTTGCCACTCCACTAAATTATGTATTAGGCCCTGGTGATGAATTGGCTGTAAGTATTACAGGTACCCATATCAAAGACATGAATTTAAGAGTAAGTCCAGAAGGAAATATTCAATTAGAATACCTTGGATTTATTGCTATAAATGGCTTAACCATTGAAGAGGCTACCAGAAAAATTAAATCTAAACTCTCTTCTATCTATGCCCAATTAAATAATGGGAAAGACCAATTATCTGTTACATTAAGCAATGTTAGATCCATAAGAGTGACTGTTATAGGCGAAGCAGAATACCCAGGTGATTATGTAATGAATGCGCAGGCGGGATTTTTTAATGTACTTTATTTATCCAACGGACCTAATGTAAATGGTTCTTTGCGTAAAATTGATTTAATTAGAAATAATAAAGTCATTGACAGTGTCGATTTTTACGAGTTTCTCCAAAAAGGCATCGCTCGAAAAAATATTAGATTACAGGACCAAGACATTATAAGATATAGAAATTATCAAAAAAAATTAATACTAAGTGGAGAAGTTAAAAGAATGGCCATTTTTGAATTGATTGATAAAGAAACACTGGCCGACGGTTTAAATTTTGCGGGTGGTGTAAACCCAACAGCGATAAAGGATATAGCAAAAATAGTACAAAATGATACTAGAAACTTATTGGTTAAAGATGTAGCTATTAATGATTTTATATCGACCATTCCTCGTAATGGAGACTCTGTTTTTATTGATAAAATTTTGGATATCTATACCAATAGAGTTGTATTAGAAGGCGCTGTGTATCGCCCAGGAAATTATGAATTAACTGCACAATTAAGTGTTGCGAAATTAATAAAGAGAGCAGATGGTTTAAGAGAAGGAGCCTACGCTAATAGAGCCTACATAAAAAGAAATAGGCCAGGTCAAGAGCCAGCATTAATTTCTTTCGATCTTAAAAAAATACTAGCCGGTGTAGAACCAGATATTTTACTCAACAAAGAAGATACTGTTTTTATTGCTTCGGATGAAGAATTAAAAAATAGCTTAACAGTAAATATTGCGGGTGCTGTTAAAAATCCAGGCAGTTACCCTTATCGTCGTGGAATGTATTTAGAAGATTTAATTTTAATGGCCAATGGATTTAATAATGATGCGGCCAATCATAAAGTGGAGATTTCAAGACTAAGTAAAAATAGAGCTGATACATTGGCTAATCAATTGTTGAATATACTTATTGTTAATGTAGATACCAGTTTAAAAAATACAAACGAAACCCAGGCGCTTGAACCACTTGATTATATCTTTGTGCCTAAATTACTTAACTATAGAAATTTAGGAACAATAAAATTAGGGGGTGAGGTTTTATATGCTGGAGAATATGCGCTTGAAAAAAGAAATGAAACAGTACAAGAAGTAATTGCGCGTGCTGGAGGAATTTCCCCTTATGCCTCTCTTGGGGATGTACAAGTTTTTAGAAATTCATTGCGAGTTGGTACCAATATTTTAGCTAATGTTAACGGAAGTGACGCTTTGTTACTATTACGTGCAGGAGATAGTATTTATGTGCCAAGGAATGAACCTTTCGTAGAAGTAAAAGGTGCCGTATTTAACCCACAAATATTAAGTTACGAATCGGGTAGCTTTACCTCTTATATCTCTGAAGCAGGAGGGGTAACCGATAAAGGCAATATCAAAAAAGCCTACGTTCAATACAGTAGTGGCATTAATAAAAAAATAAGACATTTCTTATTTTTCAGAAATTACCCAAGGATTTATCCTGGCAGTAAAATTATTGTTCCAGAAAAAACAGAATCGGATCGCAAAGGATTGTCTATTATAGAAGTATCTGCTTTAACTGGATCCTTATCTGCCCTTATTAGTTTAATTAGTATTCTTAAATAGTAGCTATACAATGAATCATACTATCAATAACAAAGAAGAAGATCCCTTTTTATTGGCATCCCTCCTACAAAATATGTTGTCTTATTGTAAATCTTTATTAGGACATTGGAAAATTTTAGTCCTCATGGGCATAATTGGCTCAGTATTAGGTTCCGCTTATGTTTTGATAAAAAAAGATACCTATACCGCTTCAACCACTTTTGTAGTAGAAGACAATAAATCGTCTGGTGGTGGTATCGCATCTGCCTTAGCAGGGCAATTTGGTTTTGATATTGGAGGATTATCTAGCGGTAGTGGTGTTTTACAAGGTGATAATGTGTTAGGCTTATTAAAAAGTAAAACCCTGATTAAAAAAGCATTATTGACGACTGTTGATTCTTTAGGTGCTGGCTCCCTTGCAGATTTATATGCTAACGCCTATGGCTATAATAAGAAATGGTTAAAAAGTAAAGAAGTAGGTTATGAGGTTAAATTTAATGCAAACCAATTAAATAATATACGTTTAGAAGATAGCTTATTACATATTATCATCAAAAGAATTACGGCTAAGGAATTAGCCATTTCAAAACCAGATAAGAAATTAAGTTTATTCTCTTTGGAACTAACTACCCGAAATGAAAAATTAAGTAAACTTTTATGCGAAAGATTATTAAAAGTAACTTCCGAATTCTATATTGCTACTAAAACAAAACGAATTAGAGGCAATGTAGATCGATTACAACAGCGGGTAGATAGCTTGAAAACATTACTCAATCAAAAAACATCTTCTTCTATTGATGCTAGCAGAGATTTGTTAGATATTAATCCTGTATTTTCTCAAAATAAAGAAGTGAATGCAGAAATTTCTGGAAGAGATAAAATAGTTCAAGCCACTATATTTGCTGAATTAACAAAGAATTTAGAAGCTAGTAAAACCATGTTATTGCAAGAAACTCCAACGATACAAGTGGTTGATGCTCCTGAAATGCCCCTAAAAAAGAATGAGACCAGTTGGTTATTTTCAATTTTTATAGGTATCGCTTCATTGGAAGCGCTAGCCATTATTGGTTTATTCTTTTTTAAAAAGGTAAAACCTTAAAAGCGGTAAGCTAAAGAAATATTGGTGTGAAAATTAAATAAATCATACCCGTTTTTAAAGTACCCCTGCCCTTCTAAAATATACCATTGATAATTTAAAGATCTACTAAAGGCTATATTAGAGCTTAACAAGAAACGTTTATATTGATAATTGGCAATGACTGTAGTAGACACATCCACCCAATGTCTAGTAGCATCATTGGTGACTGTAAAAGCATTATAATAAAAATCATTATTATGTACCAATCGGTCAAACTTTAAACCTAATTTGGTAAACCCTTGCACAAAACCAATTGCGATGGTTTGTATATTACTTCCCGGTCCTATTGCCGAGCCTAATAATTGTCCCTCATTAGTATATCCATGTTGCACCAGCTCACTCGTATACCAGCTTTTACCTTGAACGGTTAAGTCGGAACTAGGTAATTGTAACTGTGTAAATTCAGCAGCTAATTCAATAAATCGATGTTTACGCCTATCTTGTATAGGAACCAATTTTCTAACGCCTGCCACATACGCTCTTGGATAATTATTTTCATTGGCAATATTGATGGGAGTAGGCGTTTTATCATTCCGCCCAAATTCAAAATACAATTCTGCATTGTCTTTAGGCATAACATAACGAGAAAATATAGAACCCATGGTAGCAGCCGTTTTTCCAGCATATCCATAACTCACAGTAGTAAACCCAACAAATACATGTGGTGTCCATTTTGGTTGCCAACTAAAAATAAGCCCTTGCATATTTCTTGGATCTGTAGGCTTAGGCTTATACAGTAATGTTCCATTATCATATCTATAATGGTCGGGGGGTAGGATATTGGAAGGAGCTAAGCTTCCCGCAATCACTTGCCATTCAATGGCTCCTATTTTTGTATTGATGGGCTCAATAGTATTGACTGTGAAATGCTTAAACCCTGCCGCATTATTACTTAAAATTAATGCATTAAATCGGCCTGGACCCCACCATAAATTTTCATTGGACACGCCAATTTCAATTTTTTTATACTTGTATTTTAAACTCGTTTGACCTAATAAAATTTTTCGATAAGTTGCAGTACCAAAACGCTCTGGATGATCAATGGTATTTAACCATCTATAATATTGTTTCCAAAAAACTGGGTAATGTTCAGTTGGGAAGGTTTCAAATGGCAAGTTCTGCGCAGTAATATATTCAGGTTTAATATTTAAAGTAAGATTTTTAAACGAAAGTTTAAACCCACCTGATAAAACCCATTGCATCCCTTTGCTTGGAATCATAGATCCATCATTGCTTCCATATGGAATTTCACTATTGAATTGCGAGGTTCTATTAAAGGGTAAAAATGAAATTTTAATTTTTTTGTAATTAAATAATGCATTTCTATACTCCATTGTAGAATCTAGCATTCTTAAATTAGAAGAAAAGGAATTTATAAGTAAGCTATTTTGTGTGCTAAGTTCACCTGTTAATTGCGCTCTTCTAATAAAATCATTGCTCCCATCAGCCAACATTGAGCTGGACTGTGCCATATTTTTTTCAATAAATAAGCTAAGTATAAAATATAATAAACAACGTTTCATGAATTATTTTTATTAACTATGGAAATAAATATTGAATACTAATTTTACTATGAAAATTTAATTTTGTTAAATCTTTTTCCCACATATAATTGGAACTATTAATAAGCTGCACTGCGCCACCAATAATATAATTCTTATATTTTACTTGAGGCAGTAAGCCTACACTTAAATCGATCCACTTATTACCATGGTATTCTGGGTCACGATCGGTTCGCTCTAGCAGTATACCTAGTTTTGTAAACCCATTAACCCAAATAGCAGAAATAATCTGTTTATTGGCTGCATAGCCTGCTCCAGCACCTAATATTTGATTGTAGTGGGTATAGCCTTGCCCTATTTGTCCATGTACATACCAATTTCCCGCAGTTCGCAGGATAGCATCTGGTGATTGACTTAGTTGCGTAATTTCAACATTAAAATCGAGGTAGGTATTTTTATTTAATGGCTTTATTTTTTTAAAACCAATAACATGTGTGGCAGAATGCGTTGGGGCCATTAAATAATCTCTTGTATTAGCTCCATAATCATTAAACCCATATTCAACATAAAATTCTGCTTTGGATTTTGGCATTACCCAACGTACAAAAAATGAAGCCAGCTGATCTGTATTTAGTGTATCATCCCCCCAATCATTTTTTTTCTGTAAGGTTTTACTAAGAATGGGTAAATATTTACTAAAAAAACTATTGGTGCCTTTTGTAATTTCTTTTTCATATCGATTCAAGCTTCTATTGATGCCCAAAAATAAACCGGGCACCCACTTTGGATGGTAACTTAAAACATACCCATTGGTATACCTTGCATTATTTACTAAGTTTTTATTGGGCTTTAAATGAAAATTTTCATAGGGCATGGAGGTATCGTTTTGCAAACGACCACCGATCAATTGAAATTCAAAACTTCCAATAGGTGTTTTTATTGGACGCCTTGTTTTAAGATAAATATGCTCAAAACCGGGTGCATTATTGCTCATTAAAAGTGCACTCGTAATACCAGGACCCCACCATAAATTTTGAGTACTAAGGCCAATACTAACAGCACTCATATTAAAACTTATACTAGATTGTCCTGGAAATAATTTTTTATAGGGCTTATTATTACTATAACCATATTGTGCATTATGTTCATAGTCTACATTGGCTGCATAGATATACTGAGGTTGTAATTGAAGCTGCAATGGACCAGCCTTTGCATATAATCCAGCACTAATTTGAGTCTGATAACCATTAGCAGCAATCATTGGCCCATCATTATATCCATAAGGGTGATGACTATTGTATTGATTGACGAATGAAACAGGTAAGGCTTTCCAATAAAAAAATGAACTTCTAGCATTTACAATTACTTCTGTAGATTGAATGGCAAAAGATTTTAAAGAATCCTTTCCATTTAAAAGCTGACTGTTCCTCGAATCTTGATTAAGTAAAGAGCCCAATTCAATATTTTGTGCGCTACCATTGATTGATATAACACAAAATACAATAAAAAATATATTACTTATTAGTTTCAATAGTTTTATACTGATAATTCTTCTTTGATAAGAATTGAAATCAATTCCTTTAATTTAACTTTTGATTCCCATGCTAAAAGCTTTTTTGCCATAGATGGGTCTGCTTTCCCTAATTTTAAATCGGAAGGTCGAAATAAATTTTTATCAACCATAACATGATCTTCCCAGTTTAAATTTAATTGGCTAAATGCCTCAATTACAAATTCTTGTAAAGAATTGGTTTCCCCAGTGGCAATGATAAAATCAATCGGTTCTTGATGCTGTAACATCTTCCACATGGCTTCCACATATTCTGGCGCCCAGCCCCAATCTCTTTTTATGCTTAAGTCGCCTAATGATAATTTTTCATTACTGCCATTATATATCCTACAAGCAGTAGCTATAATTTTTCTGGTAACAAATCGTTCTGGTCTTAATCCAGATTCATGATTGAATAAAATTCCAGTAACCAAAAATAAATTATACGCTTTTCTATAATTATCTACCTGCCAAAATGCAGCAGATTTTGCAACTCCATAAGGACTCACTGGCATAAATCGACTGTTCTCATCTACCGTCCTATTTTCTGTATCTCCAAAACATTCACTAGAGCCCGCATTATAAAATTTAATATTACTATTCGAAAACCGGATGGCTTCTAATAAATTCAAAGTGCCAATCATATTACTTTCATAAGTAGCTAATGGTTGTTCGAATGACAAACCAACCGAACTTTGTCCTGCTAAATTATAAATTTCGTCAGGTTTATTTTTAACTACAACATGTAAAACACTATTGAAATCATCTAAAGACATTGTTTCCATTGAAACTTTATCTTGTATTTGTAATTTTTTTAAGTTGGCTAAAGTAGAAATAGAAGCATCTCTGGAGGTCCCAATTACAGTATACCCCTTATTCAACAATAATTTTGCTAAATAAGCACCATCTTGCCCGGTAATGCCTGTAATTAGTGCTTTTTTCATTAATTATTACTTAATAAGGACAAATTTACTTATAAATATTTGAAATTATATAGCTTAATTTCTATATTAGTTTGGCTTTAAACAACTACTTTATTGTGCAATATTTACTATCAATGAATAAATGAAGATGAAAATAACTACTAAGTTAAATAGTATAATCGAAAAGTATTATTTTTAAATGAATAGCTAAGTAAGTATATATTTTGAAAAGTTAATGCAACTTAAGATGGCTAAATACAAAATGCTAAAATCAGTAATAATATGTATTTGTCTTTGCTACTTCCTACCTACTCAACCTATAAATAGTCAAGGCTGCTCTTTTGATTAAATACGGTAGTTCGTTTAAGTTAATGGTTTCTCCAGGGGCATGCGCACCTTTGCCGGAAGAGCCTAGGCCATCAATACAATCTACATAAGCTGCTATATAAGAGATGTCCCCGGCTCCGCGAGATCCTGGGTCGCCTGCTAAAGTGGGTCCTGCGCCCATATCCTGGGTTACTCCACTAATTACTTCTAGCACTTTATTGTTGCCTTCGGTAGGTGCCATACTTGGTATGCCATCTTCAAATTGGATACTGGCCTTGGTGCCTGTCAAACTTTGGTCTACTATGGCTTGCATCTTTTTTCGGGCATTTAATTTTTGTTCCTCCGTTAAAAAACGTAAGTCCCCTGTTACGGTTACTGCGGGGGAGATAATATTTGTTTTTCCGATGGCCGTTCCTGTTGCTTTGGTTTCATCATAATTCATTTCTGATCCACCAATAAATACACCCGGATTAAAGGTTAAATATTTCTCGGTACTCAATTGCACTCTAAATTCATTCACAATTCTGGCTGCTTCATAAATTGCACCATAACCCGCGTAGGGTGTAAACACCCCCGAGCTATGTCCTGTTTTTGCTTTTACATTTAACAACCAACCACTAGCACCTCTTCGGGCAGTGGCTATACTATTTAATCCATTAGCCCCTTCAAAAGCAAGGGCGATTTCTGTTTGCTTTGCGGTTTCAATAAAATCACCTCTACTTACTTCACGTGGATAGCCTGCATGTTCTTCATCGCCCGTTAAATACGCAATAATATTGGCATCTTTTAGTAAACCCTGTGCCTGCAAGGCTTGCAAGGCTATAACCATAATTACATCACCGCCTTTCATATCTGTCACGCCCTGCCCGGTGGCAGTAGAATCATTCAACATGGTAAAGGGGTTGGCTGGCATATCTGGCTCAAACACCGTATCTAAATGTCCTATTAAAAAAAGTTTCTTTCCTTTATTGGTTTTAGCATTAGTGGCAGCTGAAGGATTAAATCCTATACTCGCAACCAAATGTCCTGCTCGGCGCAAAGAATCTGGCATGGGGATCCACTTGGTTGTAAAATTTGCTTTTTCAAATTCACGCGCGAAAATGGTACCTACTTTTTTTACACCTTCGATATTTAAAGTACCACTATTGATATCGACCGATTCTTTTAAAAGTGCAATGGCCCTGGGCATATTGGCATCGATATACGACATTATTTTTTGCTCCTCCTTGTTTAAGGTTACTGTGGCTTTTGTAGTTTGTGCTGTTAATGATTGTGGTGAAACAAGGCCAATGATAGCGATGGTGATTAAAATTATTTTTTTCATAGGGTACTATTTAGGATCACTCAATTTAGTTCAATTCATTTAAACCTCAAAAGTGGGTGGTAAATACTTGAAAAATGCTTCCCAATTTGAGTTTATTTTGTTCTATAACATTAAATTATTTGCAGGGAACGAAAAATGGCAATATTTTCTCTAAATTCGATTTATGAAGACAATGAATTTGAATATTCCTGATAATGTAGAAATTAATAATAACGAACTAACCGTTATCGTTGCTACCAGATTATACGAAATAGGAAAACTTTCTTTAGGACAAGCAGCCGATATGATTGGTTGCTCTAAAAATTCTTTTGTTGAATTATTAGGGAAACATAATATACCCGTTTCTAATTACCCTGCATCTGATTTAGAATCAGATGTACGTAATGCATAAAAATATTATTGTTGACACCAGTTGTCTTATTATTCTTTCAAAAATCAAGGAGCTTTATCTACTAAAGCTTTTGTATGAAGAAATATTAATTACAGATGTTGTTGCTAAAGAGTTTAATAAGCCCCTCCCAGATTGGATAACTGTTTGTCCAATAAAATTTAATGAAAAGGAGTTTTTATTTGAAAAAAGGATAGATAAAGGCGAAGCAAGTGTAATAATATTAGCATTAGAAAGGTCTAATAGTACAATTATTATTGACGATTTTAAAGGAAGGGCTTTAGCTAAAGAGCTGGGCATAAAAGTTACTGGAACAATCGGCATCATTATTTCTGCAAAGAATAAAAAATTAATACCTAGTATTAAACCAATTTTAGAAAAAATTAAAGAAACTAATTTTTATATATCTAAAGAATTAGAAAATGAAGCGGTTGAATTAGCGGAAGAGTAAAAAATAAAAAATTGACTGAATATCTTTAAATTTGAATTATGAAAAGCATTGAAGTAGCAATATTGAACCCTAAGGCTAACGTTATCTTAAAAGATTTGGTAAAGAAAAATTGGATAACCATTCGAAAGCCATCAAAAAGTAATTTTCAATCTGTATTAAAAAATCTTCGTTCAAATGCAAAAACTGCACCTTCATTAAAAAAAATTACTAAAGAAGTTGAATTGGTTAGAGCGAAGCGTTATGCTAAAAGTAAAAGTGTTAAAAATAAATTGAATCTTAAACCAAGTACTTGGGAAGCTCAATTTAAAAAAGCAATAACAGACGGAGATAGTACTGAAAATGATTTTTAATCCTACTACTGTACCACCCCTTCAGTTATAATTACATCACTTAAAGCGCCGGTGCAAACCCCTTTGATAGTAATGGTTTCGCCTATATTTTGAGTAATGGGTGTTGTGCTTATTAAGGTTACCGACACATTAGAAAAAGAATCGGCGCGACCTAATAGTATAGTAATTTTTCCTTCCTGATTTTTATCGATACTTAATATAGTGCCTGTTACAGTGAGGGCCTTATTTAAATATAAACTATTGGCATTGGTTTCATTAGCCTGAAATTGTGCACTTAAAGAATCGGCCATGATGGCTATTCCTTTTTCTGACTGCACATTGCGATGATGCGTTTTAGAATATACAAATACATAATAGTAGCCTCCTAAAGCAGTTACTGCTAAAACCGCTATTGCGTAAATTAATTTTGTCATTTTTTGCATACATTTAATTTTTAACCAACCCTATTATAATTTGACTACTGTAAATTTAGTTACCACTTAATATTTCTTAACTCTTTGGGTTTACGCAATGTAAACACTCTGGATATATTAAAACCAAATCGTAAATCACCTTTTCCCCAACTGCCGGTTGTTTCATTGATAAAAGTACGTTCGGTCATGCCCGTTGAGTTGGATACATGTAACTGAAATACATGGCCGCCTGTTTCTATATCTACCCCCACCGATAAAGGATCATAATAACCATCTAATTTATTCAATCGGTAGAAATATTCGGTAGTGATATTGACTCTTTTACTTACTCTTTGTCTAAAGCCAAAGCCTAAAGAATAAAAATCATTGGGTATGGTTTTCGTATCCACCATATTATAATGTATTAAAGTGGGCGTTAATTGTATGGATAAATAATCATTGATTTTACTGGCTAATAATAGCTGATGCGCATAAGAAAATTTATCAGATACATAGGGCGTATAAGTAGTTGTTGCGTCACGTAATGATTTATAAATTATCGTACTCGCATAACTTAAACTAAATGGAATGTTTTTGGCTCCTTTTTGTTGTCTGATGATTTTATACTTTAAAAAAGCGTCATACTGTTTTTCAAAAGTACTTCGTCCAATACCTACCATGAGTCTATTATTAATTCCATAATCTAATCCTAAGCGCATAGTGGCTTGATCCAATCCAAAAAAATTATAGCCCCCTTGATTCAATGCTCCAAAACGATGTAAGATTTTAAAGTCTAATACCCCTGATCCCACATTTTCAATAGATTGCCCATTGACAATTCGGGTAGCTTTAAATGTACCAGTGGTGATATCGGTGCTAATTGTTTTATTTACTTCTGCAAATAAATCTACCGTTTGAGCAGCTGTATGAATTGAAAGTAGCAATAGTAAAAGCGCAGTTAGGCTTATTGTTCGTAAAAACATAAACTTTTAATTTTGGTATTTACAATTCACTTTTATGATAGCCTCATTGGCAATTTTTTCACCTATATACAATCCTTTAATACCGTAATCTTTTATTTTAACACTAAACTCTCCAACAATAGCTGGTTTTCCATCATTTATTTGTAATGTTCCATTGGTACTTACTTTTTGAGGTATTCCATGTATGGTTAAAGTACCTTCTATTTGTATGGGATAGTTACCCTCCTTCGAAAAATTAACTTCTTTTATATTTTTAATGTACCCTTTAAAATCGGCTTTCGGAAATTGTGTCGATTCCATATAGTTCTCATTAAAATGATCTTCCATTAACTGATTTTCAAATTTGAACCCCTTGATTAACACCCCAAATATAATTTGTCCGGTAGTTTCTACAAATTTTGAATCCACTTGATTATTAATGGCTGCAATTTTGACTAAGGCACCAGTCGCATTAAAATATATTTGTCCTGATTTTGTGGCAAATACTTTTTGAGCATTCCCCTTTTGTGTGATACCAATAAGTAAAACAATTATAATTAAACTTGAAAGGCTAGTTAATTTTGATCTTAGGTTCATGTTTTTATTTGCTTAAATATGATAATTAAATTTTATTTCCTATTAAACTATTAACTACTTAAAATATTCACCAAAAAAATTACTTACTAGTTATTTAACGCCCCCTTATTCACCCACAATATAATTTTATTTATACTACATACATCCATCTTAGCCATATTTTTAGGCATGGGAGAAGCTTTGCCATTTTGTAATATGGAATTCACCAATTGTCCATTAGTGATATAAGGCTTTACGGTCGCGTAGGTATGTAAAAAAATACCTCCCCCCGATAGGTTAGCCGTTGTGGCGCCATGGCAATTATTACAATTGGTATTTAATATAGTAGTTATGCTATTACTGTAAGTAATATTAGTAGTATCACAACTAGTCGTAGTCACTTGTGGGTATACTAAATCCTTTTTGTCATAATAACAAGCGGAGAATAAAACTATTCCCATGAAAAATATTATTATTTTATTGCGGATACCCATTATCAATCCATTTTTGTATTTGAACTAATTTACAATCAACCATTTTAGCTGAGGGCGGCATGCGCTTGGATGCTGCAATTGTTGTAGCATAATTGATAGAATTTGTAAAAATACTTTTATTGGCAGTAACATAGGCTTTTGTACTTGCATAATCACCTAAGTAAATATTAGCAGAGCCTGGTTTGGTACCATGACATCCTCCACAATTATTAGATAATATGGTTTGTATAGCACCAGCATAGGTAAAAACACTTGTGTCGCAAACATTGATACAACTGGTATTTAATGCACCTTGCTCAATCCATTTTTTGATGCTAGCAAGATGTGTTGTAGTTAATTGTGGGCTTGACCTTGGCGGCATGTCATCCCCAATGATAGTATAGTATTCACTTTTAGAAACATTCTTTGCCCTAATACCTTGCATAATATAGCCATAGCTAGTTGTAATGACTCCATCGCGGTGACTTAGTTCATCATGACAACCCGCAGATCCGCAATAGCTTACATACAGGGGTAAAATTTCAGTATTAAAACAAACAGTATCCGATGCTGTTGTTACTGTACCTGGGTTTGGAATAACTGGTGGCGTAACAACAAAAACCGTGTCTTTTGAAAAATTAGAGAACATATTAATAATATCATGCTGGCAACTCATCAAAAAAGTAGTTGCTAAGATAAAAATGATACTATACTTGGGGGATAAATGCATTTCAATTAATTCATTACAAAGATACATTTTAATTAAAGGGTATTGCTATAATAGTTTGTTAATTAAAAAGGGGAATGACTGATATATGTCATTCCCCTTTTATATTTTAGAAAAAATAAATTTTGCAATTAATTATTTGCGGTTAATTAAACTGCAAAGGGACATTTATTTTTAAACTAAAGTTTCGTCCCATATTAAAAACACCCATGCGACCAGTGGCTTCATTCGTAGGGCCATACTTTAAACGGTTCAAATGATTTTGATAAGCAACATCAGCTATGTTTTGACCAACCAGTGAAACACTGAATAATGTTTTGTTTTTATGCTGCACTTGTGTACTAAAACCAATATTTAAAATGGTATATGCAGATGTAACCGTTTCGGTATTATACCCCACAAATGGATTATTTTGTGCAAATACATTGTCTAATTGCATATTGATAAAGCTATTTCGGATGGCTTTAGATTTTTTAAACATTTCAATTCTGATTTCCGATAACAACCTTGCACTTGGTATACCTGGTAA
>CAMBEQ010000008.1 GCA_945865545.1 Sediminibacterium ginsengisoli
GTAAATATTGATACGCTAGAAAAAAATATGGACAGTGTGATCAACGAATTTAAAAATGGTTTAGTAGGGGAGCGTGAATTTCAAAAAGTAAAAAACCAAATTACCACTGAATTGGTAAATTCAAAAGCAACCATGGCGGGTATTGCGGAAAGCTTGGCCAACAATGAAGTTTATTTTGGAGATGCCAATTTAATCAATACAGAATTAGAGAAATACAATAAAGTAACCAGACAGGATGTAATGAATGTGGCTAAAAAATATTTAAATAAAGAAAATCGAGTAGTACTTTATTATTTACCCAAAGAAAAACCAACTGCGAAATAATTAAGCTTGTACAAATAAAAATAATATTATGAAAAAATTGATATACATCACCTTATTTACTTTGCCATTGTGTGTGATGGCGCAAAAGATAGATCGAACCAAGGCGCCCGCTCCCGGCAAGGCGCCACTCATTCAAGTGGCCGATCCTGTTAAGTTTACTTTAGCCAATGGCTTGCAAGTTTTTGTAGTAAAAAACACCAAGCTTCCAAGAGTTTCTGCCACCTTGGCTTTGGATATTGATGGAATTCAAGAAGGGGAGAAGGCTGGTTTTGCAGATCTTGCCGGTCAATTGCTTAAAAGAGGCACAGAAAAAAAATCAAAAGCTGAATTAGATGAAGCAGTAGAATATCTAGGCGGTAGTTTGTCTACCTCTAGCAGATACGCTTCGGTAAGTTCACTTAAAAATAATTTTCCAAAATTAATGGAGTTGTTGTCAGAAGTTATTTTACATCCAGCCTTAGCTAATGAAGAATTAGAGAAATTGAGAACACAAACCATTTCTGGCATTGAAGCTAGTAAAGATGAACCCGATGCTATTGCCAGCAATGTAGTTAACAAATTGGTTTATGGGGCCAATCATGCCTATGGAGAAATTACTACTGTAAAAACAGTCAGTGCAGTTAAACTAGAAGATGTAAAAAACTTTGTAAAAACATATTGGATACCTAATAATGCCTATTTAATTTTTGTAGGCGATATTGAACCAGCAACTGCTAAAGCCTTAGCAGAGAAAAATTTTAATACTTGGGCGAAAGGAAATTATACCAGACCCAATTATGAAAAGCCTGCCCTTCCTGCTACTTCTTATATTGCCATTGTGGATCGACCATCATCGGTTCAAAGCCTGGTCTCAGTAGCTTCTACAGTCAACTTAACTAAGGGCGCTCCCAATGACATTCCTTCTATAGTCATGAACAATATATTGGGTGGTGGTTCTTCGGGTAGATTATTTTTGAATTTGAGAGAAAAGCATGGGTTTACTTATGGTGCCTATTCTTCCATTAAGCCCGATTATCAAATTGGTTTTTTCAAAGCCGAATCCTCTGTTAGAAATGAAAAAACAGATAGTGCCATTCAAGAAATATTTAATGAATTAAATAGTATTCGTAATACTAAGGTGGGCGATACGGAATTAAGTCAAATAAAAAATTATTTGGCAGGTGGCTTTGCCCGTTCTTTAGAAGATCCTGCTACTATAGCCAACTTTGCATTATCCATTGCAGTGAATCATTTACCAGCTGATTATTACCAAAAGTATTTAACCAATTTGGCAGCAGTGAATGCATCCAAAGTACAAGATGTGGCCAATGTTTTATTGAACCCTAATAAAATGCATATTGTAATTGTTGGCAATGCAAAACAAATTGCCAAGGGCTTAGAAAAATATGGTCCAATAAAGTATTTTGATATTGAAGGCAATGAATTAGCCCCACCAGTGGAAGTAAAGGCAGATGCAAGCTTAACCCCAGCCAGTTTAATGGGAAAAGTAATTTCTGCTATTGGTTCTAAAGAAGCTTTGGCAGCGGTAACGGATGTGCAATTAAAAGGGACAGCCAGTTTGATGGGTCAGACACTCAATATGGAACAGACTATTATTGTTCCAGGTAATTCAGTGACTACCATGTCTATGGGCGCTATGACCATTATGCGTCAAGCAGTGGTGGATGGCAAATATTCTGTGAACCAACAAGGGCAGGAAGCGCCAATAACAGAGGATGTAAAAGAGGGTTTAGATGAATCTGCCAACATTGCTCCAGAGCAATTATATTTAACAAAAGGTTATCAATTAAAAATTGTTGGCGCTGAAAAAATAAATAATAAAGACGCTATTGATGTAGAAGTGACCACGCCGTCAGGGAAAGTTTCTCATCGTTATTATGATGCAACTACTTATTTATTAGTTAAAACTTCTAAGTCGGAAGAAGTACCTGGAAGAGGCACGGTTACTCAACAACATTTCTTTAATGCTTACCAGCAAGTCAATGGAATTCAATTGGCTTCAGATGAGTTGATTGATATGGGGCAGTTAAAAATTACAGTGAAATATTCTAGTATTAAAGTAAACCAAGGATTAAAAACAAGTGACTTAAAGTAATAAGATTAAGGCACAAAATATTTCTACTATAAAAATGTCCCGCTTCGATTGCTCGTTGCGGGACATTTTTTATTCTTGGATGAATTTCTTATTTAGTGAATCTAATACCGTAACCAATATTAAATATCAATTGATTACCGGTCATATTAGCAAATGTGTTTGCTTTGTCATTTAATCTGTAAGGGAAGACGACATCTCTATTGGTGCTTTTTATTACGGTAAAATCAATAAAATGTCTATTAGTTCTGTATCCAATTCCGCCGCTTATTGACATCCTGGCGGCTTTAAGCGCTTCGTCTGCATAAGGAGTGCCGTAATAAGCAGTTCCTGCGCGTATCATCCAATTGGCATCTAATTTTATTTCTGAACCAATTTTAATGTTAAAATTATTTTTATAAATTTCTTTAATGGTACTATTCAATAAGCTATAATAATTGGTAGATTCATCATCATAGGTATTGGAATAAAATCGAGTAGCAGCATAATTTACCCATTCAACATCTGCACTAATAAAACCAAGCGGTTGAGTTGGCTTGCTAGGAGACGCGAAAAAATAACTAGTACTAAAAATTGTTTTTAGTGGGGTTGCTACCGTGTATTCTCTTTGTCCTGGATAACCATTGTTTAAATCGTCTGAGCTGGCAGATAAAGTGCCTGCATACTTCTCCGTATTGGTGTTCATATCCACACTTAATAAATCTCTAAATGAAATCAATTGAGGAGTATGTAAGGAGAATCCGACTCTTAAAAAAGATTCAGGTTTGTAAATAGCACCAAATTTGGCTCCAATACCCCAACCTTTGGAATTGAATGTTTCATTGATGGAGAAACCGGCAAAATCATTATTAGCATTATTAGTAGCGTCTGTTTCAGAATAATAAAGTGATTTACTATAATTGATCATAGGCACAATGAAACTTGCTCCTAAGTATAATTTATCTTCCATATTTCCGCCCCAACCAAAAGCCAGTTCATTGTAACTGCCGGTTGTAACAGCATCATAATTTTGTTTTACACCTGATGAAATGGGTACTAAACTTTGGTAACCAGTAATGGCTCCACTTGCATTGGCGGTGGTATCAATTAAATAAGTTCTATAAGCCAATGAGCTTCCAAAAATATAATCACTTAAAGCTGAATTGGTATCTGCTTGATAAGCAATTAATTCTTCTAAATATTTCTCAGACAAACTACTGTAATTATTTTGTCCATTAAAACTTACACGGTTAGAAAAATCGGCAATTTGATTAAAGGTAACTGAGAAAGCGGTGCTGGTCCAATTATTAACTTTTTTCCCTTCTGCTAATACTATTCCAATAGATCCAAAATTAGATTTGCTGTTATTACTAGTATTATTCGTACCACGGTAATCGAACTTATTGTTTTGAACTAAAAACTTTGGGGTTAATAAAAATTCACTTGATTTATACAAGCCCAATCCAGCAGGATTGATATGATTAGAAGATAAATCTCCGCCCAATGAACCCATGGCACCCCCTAAAGCATTACTTCTTGACGTTCCACTTGGATTAAACCAAGATAACCTTAATCCATCTTCCGGATCTTGTGCGTAAGTGGTTAAACTTGATCCTAGGATGATCAATAAAACTAATTTCTTCATAATTTTTATTTATTTAAATACAGGCTTTCAGAATATACGAAATACAATACTATGGATTTTGACCTCTTCCAGGACGGGCGCTTCCTGCTGAAGTACCCGAACTATTGAAGCCACCACTTCTACCACCAGAGCTATTGATGCTGTTCGTGCTTTGTGGTGCACTAAACGAATTAGCTGCTCTATTTTGACTGTTATTAGCGCTGTTATTATTGTTATTAAAATACCTAGCTGGTCTATCAAAACCAGCATTGCCATTAGGGTTACCATTGCCATTATTTACATTAGCATTATTGGTCACCACTCGTTTTACTAAGCTGCCAAAATTATTATTTACTACAGGGTTGCTTAATGCTCTAGTATTGCCAATTGCTGCATTTGAATTGTTATTACTATTGTTGTAACCTCTATTATTTCTGTAAGCACCTAAGGTAACTGCACTATTTTGCATGGAGCGTGTAGCAATTCTTTGTTGCATATTTCCGCCAAAACCAGGCCTGTTAAAATCATTATTACCTACATAGTAAATTGGACGATAAGGATTCCAGAAGCCTGCATAATAGGGGTTCCATCCGCCATAGCCAAAACCGCCATAACCAAAACCACCATAACCGAATCCACCACCGAAACCGCCATAGCCGAAACCACCGAATCCACCACCAAAGCCGCCATAGCCGAAACCACCGCCCCATCCACCAAAACCGCCATAGCCGAAACCACCGCCCCATCCACCAAAACCGCCGAATCCGCCACCCCAGAAAGGGTCGTATCCAAATCCACCCCATCCACCACCCCAAAAAGGGTCATATCCAAATCCTCCCCAACCTCCATAATAGCCAGCCCATCCAAAACGATTGTTCCAAAATGGATCCCATCCGCCACCATATCCGAATCCGCCAAATCCACCATAACCCATGCCAAAGCCAATGCTAAAACTTGGATTATTCCAATAGCCAAAATCGTCAATGCTTGACCATCGATTTCTATTAGCCACCTTTAATCTTAAATAGCGATCGTCTTGATAATTTTGATAATCTTGATATTCTTCACCATCAGTACTTACCCCTTCTTGATTGTCGTTGTAATTTTGACTATTGCTTTTATTTTTTTGCTGACTTGAATTATAGTTTTGAGTCTTATTAGCGCCACCCCAATTTTCAGTACTAATTATTTTTTTATTGGAGACAATTGTATTAGTATTGTTTGGGGTAGTATATAAATCGTCTGTTGCGATGCTAGTAGATTGCTGTAAACTCGTACATCCCATTCCTAGTAAACTAAACGTCACTAGGTAGATGGCCATAAGCCTTAAATTAGCGTTCGTTTTAATCTTGTTCATTTTGATGTAGTTTAGGTTTTTATATGCCCCTTATTTAGCATACATTTGCTACTATAAAGGTACAAAGTTTTAAAATAATTAGCGTATTTCGTACCCTATTTCTTACAATATAAAAAGTTAAGATTTATACAATGGCAAAGGAATTAACATCAAGGGCGCAGGATTACTCACAATGGTACAATGACCTAGTTATTAAAGGGGAACTGGCGGATTACAGCGCCGTGAGAGGATGTATGGTTATTAAGCCTTATGGGTATGCTTTATGGGAAAATATGCGTGACGTTTTAGACAGGATGTTCAAGGAAACTGGGCATCAAAATGCCTATTTCCCCCTATTTGTCCCTAAATCACTTTTTGAAGCAGAAGAAAAAAATGCGGAAGGTTTTGCTAAGGAGTGTGCCGTAGTCACTCATTACCGATTAATTGCAGATCCTAAAAACAAAGGCAAATTAATGGTTGACCCAGAAGCAAAATTAGAAGAAGAATTAATTGTTCGTCCAACCAGCGAAGCCATTATTTGGAATACCTACAAAACTTGGATTCAATCTTATCGCGACTTGCCCATTTTAGTAAATCAATGGGCCAATGTAGTTAGATGGGAAATGCGGACTCGCTTATTTTTGCGTACAGCAGAATTTTTATGGCAGGAAGGTCATACGGCTCATGCGACTGCACAAGAAGCCATTGCAGAAACAAAACAAATGTTGGATGTGTACGCAGACTTTGTTGAAAACTGGATGGCTGTTCCTGTAATAAAAGGAGTAAAAACGGCCAATGAACGTTTTGCTGGCGCTGAAGATACTTTCTGTATTGAAGCTTTAATGCAAGATGGAAAAGCATTACAAGCTGGGACATCTCATTTTTTAGGACAAAATTTTGCAAAAGCTTTTGATGTAAAGTTTAGCGATCAGAATAATAAACAAGAATATGTTTGGGCAACCAGCTGGGGCGTAAGCACTCGTTTAATAGGTGGTTTAGTAATGACACATAGCGATGATGAAGGGTTGGTTTTACCACCTCGTATAGCACCCATTCAAGTGGTGATTGTTCCTATCTATAAAGGAGAAGAACAAAAAGCGATACTGGATGAAAAAGTAGCGGAGATCGTAAAATCTTTTAAAGCGGCAGGCATTAGAGTCAAGTATGACAATTCAGATCATGCTAGACCAGGATGGAAATTTGCAGAGTACGAATTAAAAGGAGTGCCGATAAGAATTGCAATTGGCGCTCGTGACTTAGAAAATAAACAAGTTGAATTGGCGCGTCGAGATACCAAAGAAAAATCTTCCATTGCCATGGAAGGCTTAACACAAACCGTGGAAACTTTATTAGTTGAAATTCAATCGAATTTGTTTGAACGTGCCAAAAAATACCGCGATGAGCATATTACCAAAGCAGATAGCTGGGATGAATTTATAAAAATATTAGATACCGATGGTGGTTTTGTTTTAGCACATTGGGATGGGACTGCTGAGACAGAAGATAAAATAAAAGAAATAGCTAAGGCTACTATACGTTGCATTCCTTTAGACAATCCATTGGAAAAGGGCAAATGTATTTTAACTGGAAATGCTTCCACACAAAGAGTATTGTTCGCAAGAGCTTACTAAGATTTAAGTTTCAAATTTCATGCGACAAAAACCTATACTAAAAGTACTCGTTCCCTACTTAGAAGGCAAAGTTTTACTTATTGATAAACCTTTGCGTTGGACTTCCTTTGATATTGTAAAAAAAGTACGCATACTTACCAGAGTTATTAAAATTGGTCATGCAGGAACTTTAGATCCATTGGCTACCGGGTTGCTTATTATTTGTACGGGTAGTTTTACCAAACAAATTAATAACTACATGGGTATGTCTAAAGAATATATGGGGACGATGGTTTTGGGAGCGACCACGCCTACTTATGACTTAGAGTCTGAGCCAGAAAATTTTAAATCTATTGCACATTTAACCAAGGACGAAATACAAAAGGCGACGCTTCCTTTTATTGGTGAAATTTTACAAATGCCACCGCAGCATTCTGCTATAAAAAAAGATGGGAAAAGATTGTACGAGTCTGCTAGAAAAGGGATTGAAGTAAAAGTAGATCCAAGAAAAGTAAATATGTACAGTTTTGAAATTACTCATATTGATTTGCCTACTATTGGATTTAAAGTAGTTTGTTCTACGGGTACTTATATAAGAAGTTTGGTGAAAGATTTTGGTGACGCTTTGCAGGTAGGTGCCTATATGAGTAGTTTAAGACGAACTAAAATCGGCGACTTTGAAGTAACCAAAGCCATACAATGGCAGGATTTGGAAATAGAAATAGAATCGCTTGTTGCAACGTCTAATGGTGAAATGAATCAAGACAAAAATTCGGAGTAATAAAATAATTTTAGAATGGTAATCCAATACCAAACTGCAAAGCATAATTATTAACCTTTAGGCCATTGGGCTTTGTATCGGACCATTTTAAATTGGCAAGGTCCAACCATCCATTATTGTATAATCGAGTGGGGTCTTTCATTTTCATTGCATAATCTACTCGAATAATAAAATAATTAAAGTCAAATCTTATTCCGGTTCCTACTCCAATGGCTAAATCTTTGTAGAGCTTGTCTAATTTAAATCCTGCGGATGGATCTATATTGGATTTGTTCGTATTCCAAATATTACCAATATCCGTAAATAAGGCCGAACTTATTTTGTAAGAACCTAATTGTAATACTGGAAAACGATATTCGAAATTGGTTTCTAATTGTATGTCCCCAAAGCGATCAAAGTTTTGATTTTTTGAACTGGTATCGTAGAATCGAGAACTACCTAGTCCTAATTGCCTTAGCCCCCATGCGCGCATACTATAGGGACCACCAGCAGTAAATTGTTTGAAAAAAGGTAATTGTCCTTTTAAAGTGGGGTCTTTGCTATAATTGTTTCCCCAGCCACCCATAAAGCGCCATGCCAATTCGGTGTAGGTGAATTTGTATAATTTCCTTATCTCCAGTTCGGCCTTAATGTACCTGTAAATACGTTTTTGAATGTCAGTGGAAATACCAAGTAATCCACCTGCTTCCTCCATGCCAAATCTAAAATAATTATTTTCATTAGGATGATTTAATGAAGGGCCAGAATGAATAAAACTTAATGTCTGACTAATTACATTTCCTTCATTAAAAGAAGACCTCAAAAATGGATTCAGTATTAAAAGACTATCTAATTTGCTAAATTTAGTAATGTGGTACAATTCAATATTTAACGGTCTATAGATCCAAGTATTATCTGATCCGTTTTTATTTTTCTTTGTTTCATATCCCCAGCTAGCCGTAATGGATTTTAGTTGGTAATAGCTAAGTCTATCAATATAGGCTCCATTTAAAGAAAAATTGGTTCTGGTAGCATTAGGATAATTGGCCTGTTTCGAAACAAAGGGAATAAGTAAATTGGGAAAGCTGTAGGTATGCCCTATATTCAATAATAAAGTTTGCGTTAAATTTCCATTTCCATTATTTACATTGAGTTCAATGCCACTTCTTAAATTGGTGATGGATGGAATTGATTTTCTTTGAACATTTTTATCTCGATAAGTAAAGCTAGTGGATAAGCCAAGCAAGTCGCCTGCGATTAATTGAGAATTATTTTTACTTCCTTCTACATCAAAACTAAAACTATGCCTTAGCGCCGGTACTAAAAAATAGTGTAAATAAATACTGTCATTTTTTAAAGTAGTTCTGCCATCAATTTGCTGCCAGGCACCAAGGCTACTAAAATTATTTAGGGTTTGGTAATACATCCTTTCATTAAAAAGATCGCCTTTTTTAATAATAGATTGTTGATCAAATAAGTTGGACTTAAATTTTGGTGTATTGTATTGATTAATGATGTTTCCAGAAAATTCATATCGGGGTAATTTTTTTATTAAAATACTATCTGGATTATCGGCTAATTTTAAATCGCTATAAAATATTTGTTGTCCAATTGGGTAGGGTTTGGTCACTATATTGGAGCTATTGCGCAGTTGAAAAGTAATTTTCCAACTTGGATTTTCTTTTTCTTTTTGTTTGGCAGTTTGCACTTGAATCATTTGGCCAAGTGGGTCTAAGTTTAATTGCATCAACTGTTGATTCAAAGTGTCTACTTCTGCAAATATTTTTTCTTTAGTGAAAAAATAATATCCCTTACTTCTAAACAATTCAACCAATCTATCTAATTCATTGTTAATTGATTCATTTGAAAAAGCCATTCCTTTTTTGATATAAGCGTCTGCCTTATTTTTGATGGCTATTTCTTGAAGCGCTCTATCTGTAATTTTATACACCACAGTATCAATTACTGTTTTTTTATTTAACTGAATATTCATTGTCAAATACACCCTCCACTCTTCATTCACTGTATCTATTTTAACTACTGGGGTTAATAGGGGATGGCTGTAACCTTTTGTAGATAAGTAGGCTTGCATGAATTGAACGGTACGTAGCACTTTATCAGCTTGGAAGTAACTAGGTTGCACGACTGTATTAAAAACGCCAAATTGCCTAATTCGTTTCACTTTAAGGCTATCATCCCAATAGTTATCAATAGCTAACTCTATCTCTTGTAATTCTTTTTTACTTTCGGGGTCTTGAATTACTACTTTGTTCTCAAATACAAAGGCAATTTGTTTAGGATAGTCATGAATTGTCGCCTTTTTGATATCCGCACAAGCATTTAATAAAAATAAAAGGCCTAGTAGGTAAAATCTTGCGAAGAAACTAATATTTTTAACTCTCCGTAAATGCATATCCATGATCAATAATAGTGAGCTCAAATATATTCAATCTTTTGCCCATAAAAAACATTGGGCGGAAGAATCTACGTTTATAGTAGAAGGACCGAAAATGGTACAGGAGCTTTTAAGAAGTAATTGGACCATTAAAAAGATATATGCTACCTCAGATTGGATTCAAGGACAAGGGGTATTGCCCGTCCCCGTGATAGAAGTAGATCAAATCATGCTGGAGCGAATGAGTCAAATGCAAACACCTCATCAAGTAATTGCTTTTGCAGAAAAAGACACATTTTTAAAGCAAATGCCTTTTGATGAAACCTTCTCGCTTTTATTAGATGGAATACAGGACCCGGGCAATTTGGGGACCATCATTAGAACGGCGGACTGGTTTGGGGTGAAGCAGATTTTAGTTTCTGAGGATACTGCTGGCTTTTACAATCCAAAAGTGCTTCAAAGCACCATGGGTAGTTGTTTTAGAGTTAGGGTAGAGTCGGTTAATTTAGAAACAATTGTTAAAGCCACCGCTTTGCCTGTTTATGGTGCTCAATTAAATGGAACATCCATGTACGAAACAGCCATTGCCCCCACTGGTTTTTTGATGATTGGAAATGAATCTAAAGGAATTGGAAATCATTTAATAAAATATGTTACGCATCCTATAAAAATTCCTAAATATGGCAATGCGGAGTCATTGAATGCGGCAGTAGCCACAGGTATCATCTTATCCCATTGGAAAGTCTAATCGAATTTAATGGCTTTAGCTGGAGCAATTTTTTTAATCCATAAGGTAGGAATTAAAAAAGAGCAATAACTAATTATAGCCGTGCCCATTACAACAGCTGCTATTTGAACCCAATCAAATTGAATAGGCAAGGTTTTTATAAAATAGGCTGATTCGTCTAGTTGAATCCAACCCAACTTTTGTTGTAAATAAGATAGTCCAATACCCATGGTGGTTCCTAGTCCAATACCCATCCAACAAATGATACTAGCTTGGTATAAAAAAACTTGTCTTATAAATTTTTGTGTGGCGCCTAAAGCGCTCAAAGTACCAATCATTGGAATCCGCTCAAGCATTAAGATAAATAAGCAGGTAAGTAAATTAACAATAGCAATTAGCAGCATAATGGTAATGGTCACATTTCTATTGACTGTTTGAACGCCAATCCAATCAAAAATTTGAGGATAATAATCTTTAATAGTGGTAGCTACCCAATTAGTGGGCATTTGTTCTTGAACTTCATCATTAATTTCATCTATTTTGGCTCCTTTTTTAAGGGCAATAGTATAACCTTCTATTTGATTATAGCGATTATTAAGTTGTTGCAGCAATTTAATATCCACTAAAATAAATTGTTTATCATAATCTTCAATTCCAGAATGATAAATCCCTACTACTTTTAATTTTCGTTGTTGAACATCTCCTAAATTTAAAAAATACAACCTTGCCGTAGCGCCTACTGTAATATTTAAGGTAGTGGCCAGCTGGTCAGACAATACCACTTCATTGGAAAGACTATCATTTTTATTTTTAATGCCTCTTCCTTTGATAAGAAATGGAGTGGGGCTATTTGCGGGAAGGCCTCGAGCAACGACTCCTTCAATATCTTGTTCAAAAGAAAGTACAGTAGATTGATTTAAAAAAGGAACTACACTTTCAACGAATTTTATTTTACTTAAATTTTTTTCTATTGATTCGTTTCCTTCTAATGGAGCTCCATTAACCGAGGAGATTCTAATCTGTCCCCAAAAACCGTATACTTTATTACTTACTGTTTGTTGAAATCCATTGACGATTGATAAAGTGATTAAAATGGCAGCCACACTAATGGCAGTGGCTGCAATAGATAAGCGAACTATAAAACGGGTATAGTTTTTTTGTTTTTGAAAACTTATTCTTTTTGCTATTTCAAAGGCGTTCAAGTGGGGCTTATTTTTATCAAATCTAGTTTTTTCTCTTTAAAAATTAGGATTAAATGGGTAGTTTCGTAGGGTATCAATGCTTGATCTATGTTTTATAAGCTATTTCTGTGTTTAGGCCTGTTATTGGGTTGTTCACTTAGTAGTATTGCCCAAAACAATCCTGATAAAATAATGGACACATCCATTCATAGTATTTTGATTTCTCCTGCTAATAAACCCTTGGCTATTCCTGTTATTGTGCTTAAGGAAAACACCCCACTTCAAATAAGTTTTGATGATTTTAAAGCCGACTATCATGATTATTATTATTCTATAGAATTAATGAATGCCGATTGGACACCTGCCTCTATAAATAGTTTTGATTATATACAAGGGTTTAATCAAATAAAAATAAATAATTTCTCAGTGTCCACTATGGCTTATCAGCATTATTTCCATTATCAATTTACTTTTCCAAATGCCAATTGCAAGCCAACTAAATCGGGCAATTATATTTTAAAAGTGTTCAAAAATGGTAATGTCAATGAGCTTGTTTTTACAAAACGTTTTTATGTAGTGGAAGATCAGTTAGGTATTTTGGCATCCGTATCGGAGCCTTTTGATGGAGCTATTTCTAAGACGCATCAAAAAGTTAATGTGCAAGTGGATGTAAAAGAAATCCCTTCATTGCAAACTGATCAATTAAAGGTGGTCGTAGTTCAAAACTACAGATACAATGATGCTGTAAAATTATCCACCCCTAATTTTATAAGGGGTAATATTTTAGACTACAATAACGAGGATCAATTAATTTTTCCTTCCGGAAAAGAATCAAGATGGCTTGACTTACAAAGTATGCAATTGGTTTCTGACAGAATAAGTAAGTTTCAAAAAATAGGGGATCAAAACTATGTTTATTTGAAACCTGATCTTTCTCGAGCTGAAGTGGCTTATTATATTTTTAAAGATTTGAATGGGGGTTATCTAATTACTAACACCGATGCACTACAAAGTGAAAATCAAAATGACTATGCTCGTGTTGTATTTACTTATTCACCCAAAGATCCAATTCCTTTCTTAGGTCAAAAATTATATTTGACAGGGGCCTTGACCAATAATGAATTGAATAAAAATTCAGAAATGATTTTTGATGTGAAATTAGGTGTCTATCAGAAATCATTGGTTTTAAAACAAGGCTATTATAGTTACAACTATATTCTTAGAGATAGCTATGACCCCAATTTATTGGATGATTTTACGGAAACCGAAGGCAATCATTGGGAGACAGAAAATAATTATTCCATTTTTGTGTACTACCGTCAGCCTGGTGCTCAACATGATTCCTTGATGGGCTTTACCACCATTAATACGATGCAAAGTTGGTAGTAAAGTTGTTTTCAAGCCACTTTTTTTAGTACCTTTTTTTGTACTACATTTGCACCGGCAGGTCTTGCACGACCAGCTCCTGTTGAAACTCCCCAGGGCAGGAATGCAGCAAGGATAGACGGTTGAGCGGTGCGATGTAAGTAGCCTGCCATTTTTTAAAAATATATATTATGAAATTTTTTGTAGACACAGGTAATTTAGCTCAAATTAAAGAAGCCAATGACTTAGGAATTTTGGATGGAGTGACCACCAATCCAAGTTTAATGGCGCAAGTGGGTGTTAAAGGGGAAGCGGCAATTGCAGCGCACTATAAAGCCATTTGCGAATTAGTTGATGGCGATATTAGTGCAGAAGTATTATCTACTGACTTTGCTACCATGGTAGAAGAAGGTAAAAAATTAGCTGCCATTCATAAAAATATTGTGGTGAAAGTACCAATGATTAAAGATGGTATTAAAGCAATAAAGTGGTTTACTGATAATGGTATTCGTACCAATTGTACTTTAATTTTTTCTGCTGGGCAAGCAATCTTAGCTGCTAAAGCAGGAGCTACCTATGTATCTCCTTTTATTGGAAGAATAGATGATAGTTCCTGGGATGGCATGGAGTTGATCGCTCAAATTCGCCACATTTATGATATACAAGGATTTGATACACAAATTTTGGCTGCATCCATACGTAATGCTTTACATATTGTTAAAGCGGCAGAAGCAGGCGCTGATGTTTGTACTTGCCCACTAGATTCCATTTTGGGTTTATTAAAACACCCTTTAACAGATATTGGCTTAGCGAAATTTTTAGAAGATGCTAAGAAGATGTAATATTTCTTAGTTGATAATTCGCAAATTAAAAATTGTATAAAGCTCCAAATTGGGGCTTTATTTTTACCTTTTAATACTTAAAAATCTTTTTCTTTATCATTCCCCCTTTTGTATCTTTTACCGTATTCATTACTACGAAAGCGGTTGGAGTAATTTTTTCGATTTCAATATTTAATTTGTTTATTTCCAATCTGGTTATTACAGTATAAATGATATCTATATCACTTCTTTCACCTCGTTTTCCTATTCCTTTAGTTCCATTGTATACTGTAACGCCTCTGCCCATTGTTTGCACAATCATTTCTTTAATTTCATTACAGTGTGATGATACAATGGTAACTCCTATATATTCATCAAAACCTTCAATTATAAAATCTAGAGTTTTAGAGGCAGCAAAATAGGTTATCATTGAATATAGCGCTGCTTCGATTGACAATAAAAATACAGCTGAGCCAAAAATAAAAATATTAATGATGATAATAAAATCGCCAATTGTTACGCCCCATTTTTTACTTAAATAAATTGCAAGTACTTCAGTGCCATCAATTACACCGCCGCCTCTAATTGAAAGTCCAATACCGCCTCCTAAAAATATTCCTCCAAAAACGGAAACTAATAATTTATCATTGGTAATATTAGGGTATCTTATTAATGCAATACAGAGCCCTAGGCCAATAATAGCAAGTAATGTTTTAATCGCAAATTGTTTGCCTAAAGTAAAGTACCCTAAAAAAATAAAAGGAATATTTATAATGATTATTAAAATCGAAAGTGGAATAGTTGTGGTTTCTGTTAAAAGCAATGATATACCGGTTATTCCTCCATCAATAAATTTATTAGGCAATAAAAAGCCATTTAAACCAAAGCTTGCTGAAATGATACCTAAAATAATTAATAGGGCATTTTTGCATTCAGCTTTAAACGTTACCCATTTCTTTTTATAATTTTTTGCCTTTTGATATTTTGATAAGAATTGATTGTTTTTCATAAATTTATAAATTTTTTAAAGCTTCTCGTTTTGATAAATTGGAAAGTTGTGGATGGGTTTTAATAAATCCTTTTACCCAATTAGCATCGGTATAAGCATACGAACGCAATGCCCACCCAATGGCTTTTCGTATAAAAAAATCTTCTTCCAACTGGCAATGTTCAATGTAATTTGTTAGAAGGGTTGTATTTGTTTTCTCCATATACATTAATTGAAATAGAATACTCATTCTTTGAAGCCACTTATTATTAGATCTATTCCATTTAAAAGTATAATTTTTAATGTGCGCTGGAAATTGGATAAAAAATTTACCAATTACATGTGAATTTAGGCTATCCACAGAATCCCACCAACTATTATATTTGATCATCCACTCAATGAGTGCGATGGTTTGCCTTGACCATAAATTTTTATGATAGCCTAAAAGCTCGATTGCGAAATAATGCATTTCTCTTTCTGGTTCAGCAAAGCATTCCTTGACCAATAAAGTTAATTCGGGATGATTTTTTATGGGATGTGATTTGTAAAAATCCATACAAATAGAACGCCTTAAGGGAGTGGCTATTCCAAAAAAATCAAATTGATTCAATAGATAGGATTTGGCTCCTTTGGCTTTGCTTACATTTTTATGGGCAGCCAATACGGCGCTAATTTTTTTTACATAAGGGTGTGCCATATTAATGATTTAAACCAGTAATGAGCGAAATAAAAAATTATGTAAGTGTAATTACTTTTTTATCTGCATAGCTTTTTCTTGCTGCTTCTAACACTTGAATAATGGCGGTGCCTTCTTTTGCCGAAGTGGGAACAGCGTCATTGTGGTTAATTGCCTTTGCCATTTTTTCATAAAATATTCCATAATTACCAGCAAGACTAGGTATGGTTTCAGTACTTATTTTACCGCCTGTATCTGTACTTAATACACCCCATTTTTCTTTAGCTTCTACTCCCCAATGTGGGGTATTGGGTTTTTTACCTGCGAGTAAATCTTCTTCTTGTACATCGGCCCTTTCTTTAATATAACAGCCCTTCGTGCCATATACTTTATAAGCAGGAAGTTGTTGCATAAACACCATTCCACTGGTTAATAAAATCCTATGGGTAGGGTAATACATTAGTAAGGTAAAATAATCATCCACGCTACCTACTTTTCTTGTAGTTCTTATATCGGCGAAAACAGCTTTGGGCATACCACTTAACAGTAAGGCTTGATCTACTAAATGAGGTCCTAAATCAAACAATACCCCTGAGCCAGGGGTATTGTTTTCCTTGTGTACTTTGGCACTCAGTGTTGTTCTGTATCTTTCAAATGAAATTTGGATGTCTAAAAAATTTCCTATTTTATCTTCAGCAATTAATTTTTGTAAGGTTAAAAAGTCCGCATCATATCGTCGATTTTGGTAAACAGCAAGTTTTAAATTCAATTTTTGTGCTAAAGCATCTAATGCTTCTGCTTCTTTTACGGTTACGGTAAAAGCTTTCTCCGTTACCACATGCTTGCCTGCTAATAAGGCCCTTTTGGTATAGTCGTAATGTGTATCGTTAGGGCTATTCACTATTACTAAATGAATACTAGGGTCATTTAATATTTCTTCATAGCTTTCAAATGATTTGGCTTCCGGGTATATGGCTTGTATATTTTTTTGACTTCTTTCCCAACTACCCACTAATTTATAATGTGGGTTAGTGTCAATAAAGGGAGCATGAAAAAGCTTTCCGCTCATTCCAAAGGATACTAAGGCTGTATTTATCATAAGTAAATTTAAGCTAATTATTGAATTGTAGTTCGTTCTCAAATCATAGTTTCTATGTTCACTTCACCGGTTCTAGTAAACTAAAATCCCTCCCGAAAATTCGGGAGGGATTTTAAAAATCATAACAGTAGTAATTATTAGGCTTTATATTTTATTACAACCTATTAATTACTAGCTTGCCACTTGTTTTCTGATGATATTTAATGCACCACCTGCTTTAAACCACTCAATTTGTTGTTGGTTGTAAGTATGGTTGGCTTTGATGGTATCAACGCTTCCGTCTTTATGCGTTAAAACCAATGTTAATGGTTGACCCGCAGTAAATAGGGTTAAGCCATTGATATCAATAGTATCATCTTCTGCAATTTTATCGTAATCTGTTTTATCAGCGAATGTCAATGCCAACATACCTTGTTTTTTCAAATTGGTTTCGTGAATACGTGCAAAGGATTTAGTCAATACTACACGTACCCCTAAATGGCGCGGTTCCATAGCAGCATGTTCACGTGAAGATCCTTCTCCATAATTCTCATCACCCACTACAATGGTACCAACACCAGCGGCCTTATAAGCTCTTTGGGTATTAGGTACAGTATCGTAATTGCCATTTAATTGACTCTTCACATTGTCTGTTTTTTCATTAAAGAAGTTAACAGCGCCAATTAATAAATTGTTAGAGATATTATCTAAATGTCCACGAAATTTTAACCAAGGACCTGCCATAGAAATATGATCGGTGGTACATTTGCCTTTTGCCTTAATTAATAATTTCAATGATTTTAAATCGGTTCCTTCCCAGGCTGCAAATGGGTCTAATAATTGTAAACGCTTAGAACTAGGGTCAACTGCAATGGTTACTTTAGAGCCATCTTCAGCTGGTGCTTGATAGCCTGCATCTTCCACCGCGAAACCTTTAACAGGTAATTCATGTCCAGTGGGGGCATCTAATTTAACTTGCTCTCCTTTATCATTAGTAAGGGTGTCTGTTAAAGGATTGAAATTTAAATCCCCTGCAATAGCTAAAGCAGTAATGAGTTCTGGAGAACCCACAAAAGCAAAAGTATTGGGATTGCCATCGGCACGTTTTGCAAAATTTCTATTGAAAGAATGTACAATGGTATTTTTTTCTTTTTTCTCTGCACCTACACGTTCCCACATTCCAATACATGGTCCACAAGCATTGGCAAACACTTTGGCTCCAATTTGACTAAATACTTCTAAGAAGCCATCTCTTTCAATGGTATACCTTACTTGCTCAGAGCCTGGTGTAATTAAGTATTCAGATTTCATAGTTAATCCTTTTTCTGAAACTTGTTTAGCTAAACTTACTGCACGACTAATATCTTCATAAGAAGAATTGGTACAACTTCCAATTAAACCCACTTCAATTTTTGTAGGCCATCCGTTAGCGGCAGCAACTTCTTTCATCTTGGATATCGGCGTAGCTAAGTCCGGAGTGAAAGGGCCATTTAAATGAGGCTCTAAAGTATTCAAATCAATTTCAATGACTTCGTCAAAATATTTTTCAGGTGCTGCATACACTTCTGGGTCTGCTGTTAAATGCGCTGCTACAGCATCTGCGAGAATAGCTACATCTGCTCTACCGGTAGATTGTAAATAACGACTCATGCTTGCATCGTATCCGAAAGTAGAAG
Organism: Sediminibacterium ginsengisoli; assembly: GCA_945865545.1. Classification (GTDB taxonomy): domain Bacteria; phylum Bacteroidota; class Bacteroidia; order Chitinophagales; family Chitinophagaceae; genus Sediminibacterium; species Sediminibacterium ginsengisoli_F. The sequence continues at coordinate 18,633 of CAMBEQ010000008.1, forward strand.
TGGTTGCTCCAATTTCGGCACCCATATTACAAATAGTTCCTTTACCGGTACAACTCATACTAGTAGCACCTTCTCCAAAATATTCTACAATGGCTCCAGTGCCTCCTTTTACAGTTAAAATACCAGCTACTTTTAGAATAACATCTTTTGGTGCGGTCCATCCATTTAATTTACCCGTTAATTTGATACCTATTAGTTTAGGCCATTTTAATTCCCATGGTAAACCGGCCATTACATCACAAGCATCTGCACCACCCACACCAATCGCAATCATACCTAAACCACCTGCATTCACTGTATGAGAATCGGTTCCTATCATTAAGCCTCCAGGGAATGCATAATTTTCCAACACCACTTGGTGAATGATTCCTGCGCCTGGCTTCCAAAAGCCCAATCCGTATTTATTGGAAACTGAAGCTAAGAAATCATAAACCTCTTTACTATCTGCAGTGGCCACTTTTAAATCTTGTTTGGCTTCTACTTTAGCAGAAATCAAATGGTCGCAATGCACTGTACTTGGCACGGCTACTTTGGGACGACCTGCTTGCATAAATTGCAAAAGTGCCATTTGAGCAGTGGCATCTTGCATGGCAACACGGTCTGGTCCAAAATCAACATAAGATCCACCTCTTTCAAAGCTTTCTAATTTTTGGTCACTATGTAAATGCGAGAACAAAATTTTCTCTGATAAACTTAAGGGACGTCCTAATAATTTACGAGCCGCTTCTATTTTTGCTGGCATTTCAGCATATACTTTTTTGATCATTTCGATATCAAAAGCCATAAGTAAAGATTTTGTTGTTAAAACTGCTGCAAAGGTAAGCCAAAATGCTAGCCGGTGTGCTCAAATAATACACTTTATGTCCACTTTTTTCAATAAATTTGGTTACGAATTTAAACTACCATCATGCAAAAAATGAGAGAATTCTTAGAATTACATGCTTTTGGCGTTTGCACAGCCATTGGGGAAAGATTAGGAATAGCCAGTGCTAAAATTAGGCTTTGGTTTATTTATATATCTTTTTTAACCTTTGGTTCTCCTGTAATAATATATATGATTTTGGCTTTTATTAGAAGTATCAAAAATTATATCCTACTAGCCAAACGAAATCCGCTGAAGTATTAATTGTATTGCTGATTTTATCGCAGTATGTAATTACATACACATCGCAGTTTCTACGAAACTGCTCTTCTTAATCGAACTAATTTTTCTAATAAAGGCGCTAGCTTTTCCAGTGAGAGCATGTTAGCTCCATCACTTTTTGCTTGTGCGGGATGGGGATGAGTTTCTATAAATAAACCATCCGCTCCAGTGGCAATAGCCGCTTTAGCAATAGTCTCTATTAATTGAGGATTTCCTCCAGTAATACCACTTATTTGATTGGGTTGTTGTAAGGAATGTGTACAGTCCATGATCACAGGTACTTTATTTTCTTGCATGGCAGGGATATTTCTATAATCCACTACTAAATCTTGGTAGCCAAAAGTATTTCCTCTTTCGGTTAACATTATTTTTTCATTTCCAGCCAATCTTATTTTATCAACTGCAAATTTCATAGAAGCGCCACTTAAAAATTGTCCCTTTTTTACATTGACTATTTTTTGAGTAGCAGCGGCTGCTAAAAGCAAATCAGTTTGTCTACATAGGAATGCAGGAATTTGTAAAATGTCTATAAATTTTGCTGCAATCGCTGCTTCATCATGTGCATGAATATCGGAAGTAGTGGGTACCTTATAATGTGCTCCTACTTTTTTTATAAGTTCCATACCTGTATCATCTCCAATGCCCGTAAAAGAGCTGGCGCTGGTTCGATTGGCTTTTCTATAGCTAGCTTTAAATATATAAGCGACACCTAAATTTTTACATAGGGTAGACACTTTATCACCAATCTCCATCACTAATTCTTCATTCTCCACCACGCAAGGGCCTGCGATTAAAAAAAAGTTATTAGGGTCGTAAGATTGTGCCTTGCATAAATCTTGTAAATAAGAAGGAATCATTTGCTTAAAATTTTCAAATACAAAGGTAAATCATTGTTATCCATTAAAAACGAATACCTACAGTAAGTCCTAGGCCTCTGAATCCTGCCCAAGGGCCAGTCATATCAGCATTTACACCATTTGCATTTACAGTGGATTTCAATTTTATTGGATCAATTTTTGTTTTATCTAATACACTTTGTAAGGCAGATTGTGCTTCTGGGACTAATGTAACGGCTGAATTAAATTTCAATACCCCAGTGGCAGTACCATAACTACCACCGGCAATCCATAAATCTAAAACCACTTTTGTAAAAATTTGGTATTGAACACCAAAATAAGCACCCAAGGCATTGGATTTAATGCTTCCATCTAATTGTGCTTTTGCATTTTGCTCAGGAACAGCGAATCCTTTAATAGGAGCAGGAGTAAATTTATAGTTAACAGGGACAGATAAGTCAAAGTTGGACATTCTATAGTAAGGTGCAATATAAAATCCAGACATTTTTTGCAAGCCTAAGTAGAATCTTGTTTCAATGGTAGTGGCGGTATTACCAATTTTAAAATCATCTAAATTAATGTCTGAATTTTTTATATAACTACTAATAGTTGATTTAAAAGGAAGGTTGGACTTGGGCATGGAACGATAACTTACAGAAACAGACATGAAACGATTTAAACTTCTTTCATAAGTTAAATTGTAATTGTTTATAATATTGGAGGAGAGGTTTGTTTTAATTATGTTTTTTCCACCAATAAGGCTTTGAGTAGATCCATTTATGGAAACTAAGACCAGTAAAAAAAATAAGATTCTTTTCATAAAATGTAGATTTTAAAATTTAATAGGTGTTTTATTTTTAATTATTTTTTGAAAAATAAGTCTGCAACGGTTCTTTTGTCTAAAATAGCTAAGGTATTGTCTCTTACTTCAATGAGCACTTTATTGATACTGCATTTTTTTTCGTTGCAATCGGCACATTTTTGATAAAAGTTTAAACTTACACAAGGCAGCATGGCTATGGGGCCTTCAATAATTCTAAAAATGCCCGATAGTTTTATTTTTTCAGGAGGAATAGCGAATAAATACCCTCCATGTTTTCCTTTTTTACTATCTAAAAAACCTGCTTTTTTAAGTTCTAATAAAATATTTTCAAGAAATTTGATAGGGATATTTTTTTTGGTAGCAATTTCTGCAATTAGAATAGGGGTGGAGGCTTTATGCTCTACCATATAGGCAAGTGCTTGCAGTGCATATTGTGTTTTTTTTGATAACATATATATAGTAGACTATTGTATCAATTACATTTATTATCTAAAGTCCTAAAACTTGTTTCATGGTAAAGATACCCCTTTTTTTATTGGCAAATTCTGCTGCTAAAACAGCACCGGAAGCAAAACCCTTTCTTGTATGGGCTGTATGAATAATATCAATTCGGTCAATGTCGGATTCATAACTTACTGTATGTGTTCCTGGCGCAGGATCAATTCTTTCTGAATGAATTATTAAATCGGATGGGGTGGCGGAGGCCGCATTCACCCATTGATGCTTTCTGCCTATTTTCTCTAATATTTGTTCTGCTAAACTTATTGCTGTTCCGCTAGGGGCATCTTTCTTTTCGGTATGGTGCAATTCGGTCATAGAAACATCATAGTTATTATAGGGCTCCATTATTTGTGCAAGTTGTTTGTTTAATTCGAAAAACAAATTAACTCCAATACTATAATTACTAGAGTAAACCACACATCCTTGATGTTGATTGCAAAGTGCAGTAATGGCATCCCATTTTTCTAACCATCCTGTTGATCCACTAATCACTGGAACATTCCATTCAATGCATTTTGAAATATTTTCAAATGCGCTATGTGGCCCTGTAAATTCAATGGCTACTTCTGCTTTTTGTAAATTATGTTTTGTGAATTCATTGGCATTGTTGAGGTCTATTTTTAGGACTATTTCGTGTCCTTTTATCAAGGCCATCTCTTCAATGGCCTTTCCCATTTTACCGTAACCAATTAGCGCAATTTTCATACTTTAAATTTAGTTATTTGGCATGACTGCCTTTAAAATTAATTTGCAAAGATAAGCCAGATTGTTGTTGGCTAGGCTGTATAAATGGGATAATCCTTAAGGATAAATTATTATTAACATCAAATTCTTTCAAATGGCCAGAAACCGTTGCGTCTATAACATTTACTCCCCAAGCCAGTATAAACCACATGATGGAGTAGTCTCGGTCTCTTCTAAATATATTTCTGTAACTCTGAATGGAACCCAAACTTAATTTAGCTAATCTAGGATCTATTTTAGCAATATCAGAAGGGTCGCCATTGGCCTCTTTAAATTTTGCTTCATATCCAAATTTTGTTCTTTGGTACCAATCGTTATTGTATACAAAAGCGTATGCAGGAATAGACAATACGCCATACACCAAAGGAATTTTCCAATATTGTTTGTTGTAGGCTTGACCCCATCCTGGAATCAATGCCGATCTTTTAGTAGCTCTACTTGGAATATGATGAAGTAGGGTATCTGCATTTTTAATATAAGCTGAATCTTGACTCCAGGCAGTTTGCTGAAAAATTAAAATCAGCATAAAAAATAATAATTGCCTCATCCTGTAAATTCCTTTATGATAAAAAATGCTAATTAGCTAATGCTTAATTGCATAGCTTCTAATATTTTATTTAAACCATTTAAATCCGAGTATTCAATGGTTATTTTACCACTGCCATTTTTTTGGTGTTGCAAAATAACTTTAGTAGAAAGATGACTTGTTAATTTATCTTCTAATTTTTTATATACTGGAGAAAGTTGATTTTTATTGGTAGCGGTAGCAGATGGGAAAGCGTTATTCTTTCCTGCCTGGTTCATTTTTCTAATTAATTCCTCTGTTTGACGAACGGTTAAGCCTTTCTCAATTATTTCTTTAAATAGAAACAATTGCTTGTCTATTTCTTTACCAATTAACATCTTGGCTAAGCTCACGCTTAAGCTTCCATTGCGAAGCGCTGCTTGAATATTGGGAGGAAGTTCTAATAATCTAATATAGTTGGAAATGGTTGATCTATCCTTACCCATACGTTCCGCCACTTTTTCCTGGGTATAATTTAAATCCTCCATCATGCGCTGATAACTTAACGCTATTTCTATTTCATTTAAATCTTCTCTTTGTAAATTTTCAAGTAAGGCCAACTCTAATAATTCTTGGTCATTACCCATGCGCACATATGCGGGCAAGTCGGTTAAGCCAGCTATTTTAGCTGCTCTAAAACGACGCTCGCCTGCAATTAACTGAAACTTACCATTGGTTAGCTGAGCCACTGTAATAGGCTGAATTAAATCATGTATCTGAATAGAATTGGCTAATTCTCTCAAGGTTTTTTCGTCAAAATCTTTTCTTGGATTTTTGGGATTGACTACAATATCCTGTAAGGCTATACGATTGCTTGCTACTGCTTTCTCCTTTATTGCAGCAGGTACATTGGAATGATTGGTAGCCGGATTTTTGTAATCCGTATCAATACTTTGCAATAGGGAGCGAAGTCCTTTGCCAATGAGATCTTTATTGGGTGTACTCTTGCTCATAGTTAATCAATTATACGCTCGGCATTACTCATATTGGTCATGCCATTTTTTTGTAAAATTTCTTTTGCTAAATTTAAATAGTTCACGGTGCCTTTACTATCGGCATCATATAAGATAACCGGTTTGCCAACACTTGGGGCTTCGCTTAATCTTGTATTTCTATGAATAATCGTTGAAAAAACCATTTCATCAAAATGCTTTCTTACTTCACTCACTACTTGATTGCTTAAGCGAAGTCTTCCATCGTACATGGTCATCAATATCCCTTCAATTTGCAAATTAGGGTTCAATCGGCTTTGTACTATTTTAATGGTATTTAATAATTTTCCTAATCCTTCTAAAGCGAAAAATTCACATTGAACTGGAACAATTACGCTGTCGGAAGCTACTAATGCATTAACCGTAATTAAACCTAAAGAGGGCAAACAATCTATGATAATAAAATCATATTGATCTTTAATGGGGATCAACAATTCTTTTAAAACATTTTCTCTATTGGGCAAATTCACCAATTCTATTTCCGCCCCCACTAAATCGATATGCGAAGGGATTACATCTAGGTGAGGAATTTCAGATTTTAAGATGATATCAGCCAAGGGTGTTTGATTGATCATTCCGTCATATAAACTAGTCGTAATATTATGTAAATCAAATCCTATCCCTGTTGTACTATTGGCTTGGGGATCGGCGTCAATGAGCAAGGTTTTAAATTCTAAAACAGCCAAACTTGCCGCTATATTGATAGCGGAAGTGGTTTTACCAACACCCCCTTTTTGATTCGCTATTCCTATAATTCTTGCCATAAAATGGGTATCCTTAATTTCTGCCAAAAATAAGGGATAAATGGTAACAATTTGGGATTAAATTGGCTATTAATGAGGCTTTTGGCCCTAATTTTGCGTTTTAAATTATTCTATGCGAAGCCCTCTTTTTATTTTCATCCTGGTGACGGTATTGATTCTCATTGACTTTTATATTTACGCTGTTTTAAAGACCTTAGTTCAATCAGCATCCATTGGTACAAAAAGCTTTATAAGCATCCTCTATTGGAGCTTATGTGTTCTCAGTTTAGGCTCTTTTTTGTTATTTCCTTATATCACTAATCCATATTTTAAGCAATATATTTTTTCCATTGGAATAGGCTGGGTATTAACTCAAATTTTTATGGTTCTCTTTTTCTTAGTGGATGATATTAGAAGAGGGACTTTTTGGACCATTGGGCAAGTTGCTTCCGCAACAGGTGCAAAATTCTTGAATACGGACAAGGGCATTCCTCGTTCTACTTTTTTGAGTTGGTTGGGTGTTGGACTTTCCTCCACTTTATTTTTATCCTTATTATATGGGTTTGGCAATAAATACAAGTATACTTTAATAAAGAAAAAAATTGTTTTAAATGCGCTACCTAAAAGTTTTAAAGGTTTTAAAATTATACATATCAGTGATATACATAGCGGAAGCTTGAAAGACCAAGCGGCGGTGCTTAAAGGAATTGCCATGATTGAAAAGCAAAATGCCGACTTAATTTTATTTACTGGGGACTTAGTCAATGATCGTGCTTCGGAAATGAATGATTGGATATCTGTTTTTAGTCAAATTAAAGCGCCTCATGGGGTGTATAGTACGCTGGGCAATCATGATTATGGAGATTATGTAAAATGGGATAGTGCTGAAGCAAAAAAACAAAATTTAGAAGGGTTAAAAAAAGTACATCAAAATTTGGGTTGGAAGTTGTTGATGAATGAAAATGTGCTCATTAGCAAACAAGAAGAATCCATTCGTTTGGTGGGTATAGAGAACTGGGGAGCTAAAGCAAGATTCCCTAAATATGGCAAAATGGAACAAGCGATGCAAGGGGTGGGTGAAAAGGAAGTAATTATATTAATGAGCCATGACCCTAGCCATTGGGAGGCGGAGGTCATTCCTAAATATCCTACTGTACAACTTACCTTATCTGGCCATACCCATGGAATGCAATTTGGTTTGGAAAATCCTTATTTTAAATGGAGTCCTGTGCAATGGGTATATAAACAATGGGCAGGTATTTATGACAATAAAAAGCAACAATTGTATGTGAATAGAGGTTTTGGTTTTATTGGCTACCCGGGAAGGGTGGGAATACTTCCCGAAATAACTTTAATTGAACTGGTATAATTTTTTTAATTTTGTTGCACTTAAAATTTAATTTATGAAAAAAGTACTTATTTTTTTAATTTTTTTGAATGTTTTAAAAGCTCAAGCGCAAGATAAAATTGCCTTTGGAATTAAAGTAGGCCAAAATTTTACGAGCGTAAATAATGTAAACGTTGATCGCAATTCGGCATCTTATCATTTAGGGGCCACTGCTCAAATTGGAATTGGACCATTATTTAGTATAGCGCCTGAGGTTATTTTGACACAAACTAAATTAGAAGCCAATCCTACTATTGCAGATTTAGTTTTGAGTCCAGGCCTTAAACCGGAGACCTTTCATCTGAATTATTTAGCCATACCTGTATTGGCGCAATACAAACCCTTTAAAAGTTTATTGCTTCAGGCAGGTCCTCAATACAGTATTTTATTAGATCAGAAAAAAGATGGTATTGAAAATGCAAGAACTACCTTTAGTACTGGAGAATTCGCCTTAGTGGGAGGTGCTAAAATTGATTTGGGCGGATTTTTTATCTATGGACGTTATGTCATTGGTATGAATAATATTGGTTCAGCCGCTGAAGGCTATAGCAATTTAAAAGATCAAGGTACTTGGAAAACACGTCAATGGCAATTAGGAGTAGGGCTAAGTTTATTTAATTTTTAGCTTCGCTTTAATTGCTGCAATATTTAATTCAATGTCTTTGAGTGCTAAATTTTGTTCCTTAATAAAACCATTGTCTTTTAGGTCACCCACCACTGCGATCATTTCTGCTTCATTTTCATAGACCATTTTTCTGAAAGGGTTGCTATAGTCTTTTGCTCTTGTCTTTTCTATACGATTTGCAATATCCGACTTAATGACTAGGTAATCGTCCAACCAACTTATAAGCTGTTTGTTGGTAATGGAGGCTAATTTTTTCTTGGTAATCATTTCAAGCGATACTAAAGCATGGTTTTTTCTTTTATCAAGATATTTACTAGAAGCTACCACGTAAAATTCATGAATTTGGTCCCAGCTTTCGATTTGATCGTTTTTAATTTTACTTAATAAGGTTTGAACCGACTTCTGAGGAATTAATTGCCCTCCCAAATTTACCCACTCTGCCTCGTTGTAATTGATCGCTTTATTTTTTATATTGGCTAATATATTTTTTCCTTCTTTTTGATTGATGCTGGAAACAAGTGATTCCATTCCATACATAAAAATCATTTTTTCAAATAGATGGTAGGCGTCATAACATTTAATAAGTCTGGTTTTGCGTTTGCTATTTTCAAAGCCCTCTACAAAAACAGATAAGGCGTCTATTTCTTTTTTTGTTTTCGTTGCCAATAAATTTTCGCCTATGGTGATTAATTGTTCGTCACTAGGCGGCTTGGTTTTCTTAGTGGCCATTACATGTGCATTAGCTACAGCCGCAGCAATAATTTTACGCGCTTGAATTAATTCATTAACAGAATCAGGCGCTAAGTAATCATATTCGAATACAGGTGTTTTTTGTTTTCTTTTGTCTCTATCTATATACTTCCATGCGTTTCTTGCCAAGGCATAAAAATTATATAAAAACCAATACCCTGGCATAATAACAAGTTCATCTTTTAAGGGGTCGTTACTCACTAAAGAAAAAGGAATTGGGATATTTAATTCGTAATTGTAGTCACCTTTATTTAGTAAGGCAAAACTGGAAAATATGGAATTGTGTTTTATACTAACGCATAAGCCAGGCCAAAATCCACGGCCCATAATTACTTCTCCATCTGCGCTTCTACTATTGTGGTTTGATCCTAATGTACAACCAGCGGCAATATTGCTTTGGCCCATGACCAAAGCAGCACATAAAAAAGAATTATTATGGTGTTGCTCGTGTGCAGGAAAAATTAAAGAGTTGAGTACTTCGCAACAAGAAATGGTGGCATTAGGGCCTAAGAAAGAATTGATTAATCTCGCGCCATACTTTAATTGGGAATAATCTGATAATACAAATCGAACGGCTTTTATTCCATAGAAAATTCTACAACCAAATCCGATTACCCCATTAACTAACTCGCAACCTTCCCCAATTTGAGTTCGTGCTCCTGGAGCGGAGTTAATAGTTACATTTTTTATTTTATTGGCCCCTTTTAAATAAGCGTCAGAGCCTACCCATACATCTTTAATAATTTTACAATTTTTAATGACGGTGCGGTCTCCCACTTTTCCGTAGTAGCCTAGTTTATTGTCAAATCTTTTTTCCGTTAAACTGATGAATTTTTTTTGTAAGGTAGCATCTTGTCTATTTCTAGTCCATAAATAAGCATCGCCAGCGGTCATTCCATTGAATGGCAATACTTTACGTCCAGTGTTTTCATTGCAAAGCTCCATCCAAATTCTTACCGATTCGTCTTCTCCTTTTTTAATAATACCATTTCCGAATTTTGAATGATTCGTTGTAACAATTTCATTTACATTGGTGATGATTACCTCGTTACCAATGATGTAATGAGATAAATAATTAACATTATGAATGGCTACATTGTTGCCAAAGTCGGCACTAATGATGGTGGAATTGTAAATACCCACAGGTACTACTAAATCACTAAAGCAAAGACAATTGGTTTCTAGATTACCTATTCGAATTAAACCAAAAAATGAACAGTTTTTTACAAGCTCTGGATTGAATGCGTTGGAGACCAAAATTTTATTCCAATTGTCGCTTGTATTGCCATTGCGTACTAGTATTTCTATTTCTAAAGAAGTTAAACTTCTATATTGAATGCCGCTTCTGTTTTGTTGATTGCGTAAATAATATTCGTCTTTCCCTTTTGGAAGCTCCTTAATAAAGCCATAGCCCAAATCTTGTACGGGCATCTTTTTAATGGTATTCATATTCGAATTATTTAAATAAGTTAGGGTGTAATTGATTCCAATGGGTAGCGCCTTGATAGGCATTAGCGATAGTGAGTAGGGTGGATTCGTCATATAAATTACCTACAAAACTAATTCCAGTTGGTAAATTTAATTTTTTATCAAATCCTGTAGGCAAACACACAACTGGGTGACCTGTTAAATTGGTTATAGCAGATTGATTGCCGTCACCTCTTGAAGGGCAAATGATCACATCGTACTTTTGTATTACTTCATTTACTTTTTGCATTAATGTGTAGCGGTGTCTTTGGGCATTTACATATTCAACCGCTGGAACAAATCTGGCTGTTCTAAATTGATTGGGCCAGTCATATTTTGTTTGTCTAGTTAGTTGGTCATCCATGTTTAATCTTGTCATTTCGTCGAACTGAGCTGCGCATTCTACACCAATCACCACATCCATTATATTGATATTGTATACACCACTATCTGGAAAGTTAACAGGAATTAATTGGACACCTAGTTTTTTAAAAACCTCTAATACCTTAAATTCATTTCTTGAAGTATCTTTTATTTTATCAAAATAATTTTTTGCGTAAGCAATTTTTAGCTTTTTAATATTCTTAGTAGGGTTGTAGTTAAACGGCTTATTTACTGCACTTCCATCTTTACCATCTGTACCATGTATATAATTAAAAACGATGGCTGCGTCTGCGGCAGACCTACAGATGGGCCCGATTTTATCCAAGCTATAACTTAAGGCCATAGCGCCAGTTCTACTGATACTTCCAAAAGTGGGTCTTAAACCGGTAGCGCCACAAGTAGTAGAAGGAGAAATGATACTACCCCAGGTTTCAGTGCCAATGGCAAAGGGTACTAATCCTGCTACGGTGGCAGAAGCAGAACCTGCAGAAGAACCAGAGGATCCATATTTTAAATTCCAAGGATTTTTGGTTCTTCCCCCATACCAATAATCCCCCATTGCCAAAGCACCTAAGGTAAATTTAGCAACGAGTATGGCACCTGCTTCTTTTAATTTAATATAAACAAAAGCATCTTCATCAATCATTTGATTTTGGTAAGGTGCAGCACCCCAAGTGGTTTTCGTCCCTTTCACTGCAAATAAATCTTTTAAACCATAGGGAATGCCATGTAATAAACCCCTGTATTTTCCATGTGCAATTTCTTCATCTGCTTTTTTTGCTTGTTCGTAAGCTATATTCTCTTGTAGACTAATAACACATTGCAAGGTATCGCCCCATTTTTTTATACGCTCAATAAAAAATTGAGTAAGTGCAAGTGAAGTAATTTTTTTATTCTTAATAAGAGAGGCCAATTGCTCAATAGAATAAAAGGCTAAATCATTTTTATTAGTGGGAAGCGAAATAGTATTATCTAATTTCCAAGAGATTGGATTTTGTTTTTCATTAAAGTGCATACCAGGTAAAACTGGAGATTGCCATAAGCTCAATGGAACACTATTGGGCAATGAAAAAGAATGCAGTGCTTTGTAGTTGGCTAAATTGTCAATTACATCGGAATATAAAGTATCAATTTCTTGAGTTGAAAAACTAAGGTCGTATAATTTTATACTACTTTCTAAATCTTTTTTTTGAATGGAAGCATCTTGGGCGAAAGTAAAAACACTTAGGGATAGCAATAAGCAAGTTAGAATATTTCTCATGCTCCATTTTTTGAGTTGATCAAAGATAATAATTACCTATTGGGTTTTGGGCTGCTAAAGCGTCTTTTTTGACCGCCATTACCCATGGCTTTAGACCTTGAATGTCCTGCGTTCCCTCTTCCTTGTTGTTTGGGCTCCTTAATTGGGTTAAAATTGGTCATGGGGTAAGGATGATTTTCAATCACTGGAATTTTTTTAGCTATTAGCTTTTCAATATCTTTTAAGAAAGCTCTTTCTTCTGCATCACAGAAAGAAATGGCTGTACCGTTGGCTCCTGCGCGACCTGTTCTTCCAATACGGTGCACATAGGTTTCTGGAATATTGGGTATTTCGTAATTCACTACATAGGCCAGTTCATCAACATCAATGCCTCTTGCTGCGATATCGGTAGCCACTAAAACGCGGGTAGTTTGTGCCTTGAAATTAGATAGCGCTCTTTGACGAGCATTTTGTGCTTTATTGCCATGTATGGCTTCGGCTTTAATATTATTTTTGGTAAGTAAGTTAACGACTTTGTCTGCACCATGTTTGGTTCTTGTAAAAACCAAAGCGGTTTTAATAGCGGTGTTTTTTAAAAGTTCAATCAGTAAACTATTTTTATTTACTTTATCTACAAAATAAACCGATTGCTCAATAATATCTACAGTGGAAGAAACAGGGGTAACGCTCACTTTTAAAGGATGAAATAAAATGGTATTGGCTAAACTTACAATTTCAGGAGGCATGGTGGCAGAAAAGAAAAGAGATTGTCTTTTTTTCGGGAGCACCGCTAAAAGTTTTTTTACATCGTGTACAAATCCCATGTCCAACATTCTATCCGCTTCATCCAAAACAAATATTTCTACTTCCCTAATATTTAAATGGCCTTGATTCATTAAATCTAATAATCTGCCCGGAGTTGCAATCACCACATCTACTCCATTTCTCAATGCAGTTACTTGGGGCCCTTGTCCAACACCACCAAAAATAACGGTACAATTTAATCCTGTATGTCTACCATAGGCATTAAAGCTCTCTCCAATTTGTATGGCAAGTTCTCTAGTAGGGGTTACAATTAAACTTCTAATTTTTTTTCTTCTCTCAGTAGTTTTATTTGTAACTAGTAATTGTAAAATAGGAAGCGTAAAAGCAGCAGTTTTACCTGTACCTGTTTGGGCACAACCCAATAAATCTTTTCCTTGTAAAACAATGGGTATGGATTCTGCTTGAATAGGAGTGGGCGTCGTATAGCCTTCTTCTTGAATGGCCCTTAAAAGCGGCTCTATAAGACCTAAGGTCTGAAATTTAGTGTTCATAATAGACTGCAAGGTACACTATTTAATTTTTAAGCCTTTTAAGTGAGGCGTCACTCATTATTGTGCTTCCTTTTAGCTAAGTGTATCCTTATGCAAACAAATCCATTTCAGCCTTGCCCAATCCATCAGGTGTGGTATAGAAAGGTCTTTTCTCCACTAAATAATGGGTATCCTGTGGGATACCTAAGGCATGATAAATTGTTTGATGAATTTGTTCAATTTTGATAGGCTTTTCAATTGTTTTACATGGTCTTTCATCAGCTGTTTTTCCATATACATTTCCTTTCTTAATGCCTCCGCCAAACATCAACATAGAACATCCATCAGTAAAATGACGATGCATGCCATAATTCTTCATTTCATGAATAATGTCTGGTTGATCAACTTGTTCTTGTACTTTAAGATCGGGCCTACCTTCGACCATCATGTCACGGCTAAATTCACTAGCAAGTATGATTAAGGTGCGATCCAAGTGACCCGATTGGTCCAGGTCTTTTATTAATTGCGCTATGGGCCCATCTATTTGTTTTTTCATTTCGGCCAATCTCGTATTGCCATTATCGTGGGTGTCCCAATTTTTGAAGGGCTCATATTCGGTGGTTACACTTATAAAACGCGCACCCTTTTCTGTTAATCGTTTGGCCATAAGACAACCTAAACCAAATTTTCCAGTGTTATAAATGTCATAATTTTCTTTTGGTTCTTTACTCAAATCAAATGCAGCAGCTTCTGGAGATTTTAATAACATATAAGCTTGCTCCATAGAACGCCTCATAGATTCTTTCTGATAATCACTGCCCATTTCCCCCATTGGACTTTTATTTATCAACTCATTATAGAGTTGATTTCTTTTTTCAAACCTACTCATATCCATGCCTATGGGTGGTTTGACACTTTCTAAGCCTGCACTTGGGTCAGGAATTATAAATGGACCAAATTCATTGCCTAAAAATCCAGCCGTGTGAAATGCTTTTAATTCTTCCCCTTCCCCTAATGAAAATCTTTGACCAATATCTATAAAAGCAGGAATCACTTTATTGACAGGCCCTAATTGATTAGAAATCCAGGAGCCAATATGAGGAGCCAATACCGATTGAGGTGGTTTATAACAAGTATGCCAATGGTATTGATGTCGTGAGTGTAAAATATGTCCCATGTCCGCAGCTACATAAGATCTGATAACGGTTCCTTTGTCTAATACTTTTCCAATAGCGGATAATCCTTCCGAAAAATAAATATCATCCAAGGCGGTTGGCACAGATTTAAAAGTACTTAATACATCATTGGCCTTCATGCCTTTAGTAAAGGGCGTATATCTTTTTGGATCAAAGGTATCGGTATGCGCCATGCCTCCTGCCATCCATAATAAAATGACTGTATCAGCAGATGATTTTATTTTTGCTTCATTGCACCCCGCTAAAAAACTTGCTAATGGGGCACCTGCAGCCAGCGCTGCTATAGTAGCGCCACTACTTTTTTTCAAGAATTCTCTTCTATCCCAATGGCTGCTCATAAGAGTAATTTATTTGATGAATTAATAAATAATTTGAAATTCAGGTAATAAAAGTATGGCCCAAAACAAATCTTCAATGGATTCGTTGGTAGGTTGATTTCCTAATAATTTTTTAGCAATTTGATATTCTGACAATTGAGCTTCTCTACCCAAAGCGCGAATATAAATTTCTTTAATGATGCGCTCTGTGGTAACATATTTTAATTTCCATGTTTGAGCCCCTTTTTTTATCATGGAATTAAATCGTTCCCCATTGGTGAGTTCAAGTGCTTGTAAAAGATTTGATTGAGACTCTCTGCTAGTGGAAACAGTTTCTCTAGTGGGTCTTCCTAATGCGATAAGAAATGGGTTATTGCTCACTAAGGCGGCTCTTGCGAAGGAAGGTGGTCTTTGATTTAGCCTATTGCTGAGTGCAGGATGATACATTAACATGGAGTCGGAAAATAGAGGACCAATGATGGTTGCAGCGGCGTCTGCAAATTGTTCTGCAGTCATTCTTTTGCGCAACATGCCAGTAAATTGATATTGTTGAGCAGTAATTTTATTGGCATCCTTATAACCAACAGAGGGTAGTTGATAGGTAACAGATGAGGTAATTAAATAAAGCAACTCCTTGATGTCCGATTTGTTTTCTTGGAAATGAAAAGCCATCCAATCTAATAAATCTTGATTCCATGGTTCATTGTCCATAACATCCACTGGTTCAATTAATCCACGTCCCATGAGCTGTGCCCATAATCTATTCACAAGGGTTCTATAAAATCGTCCATTGGAAGCCTGAACCATCATGGAGGCCAATTGTGCTTGTCTTTCTTTTCGAGGAGCAGTGCTATCAATGGTTCCTAATGTTGACCAAAGCATACGGGTACCTGTATATTTTCCAGTGGGTTTATCACATCTATTAATTTCAAGAGAACTATCCGCAAAAATATTTGCAAAGGCATAGGCGTCTGATAATTTCCAATCACTTATAAAACTATTGTGGCAAGAAGCACATTTTAAATTGAGTCCTAAAAATATTTGACTAACATTTTGAGCAGCTTGCATTTCAGTTCTTTGACTTGCATTGACCACTCCACGCCATTGGATCCCTTCTATAAAACCTTTGGAGGAATCGGTTGGATTAATTAGTTCTTTTACAAATTGATCATAGGGTTTATTGGACTTTAAGGATTTATATAACCAGTTCGTGATATTATGTCGGCCTCCTGTGATGTAACCTGTTCCTGTATAATCATTTCTAAGTGCATCATTCCAAAAGCTTAGCCAATGGGTTGTATAATCATCTTGTTGGTCAAGAATTTTCCTTATCCATAAGGCTCTTTTATTGGGCCTAGTATCCTTAATAAATTTTTCTAAGTCCTCAGGATTGGGAAGTAAGCCAATGATATCCAAGGATACTCTTTTGAAAAAAGTTTTATCATCCACTAATTTGGGCCATGCTATTTTGTTCTTGGTAAAATATTGACTGGTCCAACGGTCTATAGGATTAGCAAGTCCATTAACAATGGGAGGGAGTGCAGGATTTCTTGGTGCTAATTCAGCCACTCTAAAAATATTTTTTTCAGAACTGTCCGGCCAGGGAGCACCTTTTAGGATCCAAAATTTAATAAGTTCAATGTCTTCATCAGCTAATTTTTTTCCTTTGGAGGGCATGGCATCTTTATGTGAAGAAGGCAAACTTATTCGTCTAAATAAATCACTAGCTACTGCATCGCCAGGTATTATAACTGGGCCATTCTCACCGCCTTTAAAAATCATATCTCGACGGTCTAATCTAAGGTCTCCTTTAATTTTTTCAGCGCCATGGCATTTGTAACAATTATGAGCCAAGATAGCGCGCACTTGAATATTTAATTCAATGGATTGCTGTTTGGTTAACTTTGTGGTATCGTTTTTGAAACCAGATAAATCAAAATTTCTTTTGGTATTTCCTTCATAATCTTCACTCCAGGGAAGTGTAGCGCTAAGATAGTCCTTGCCATGCGTAAGAGAGGCTCCAAAATGTCCTGCCACCATTATTCCTAGCCCACTGATTAAAAGTAAAAGGCGATACACTTTAATCAGTTGCAAATTATTTTTTTTCAATAAAATGTTTAATAAAACCCAAGTGGTACAAGCTAAAAAAGCGGTAGCGATACCCACCCATTGATGTAAACTGACCAACTCTTTTTCATAGCCGCCCTCATTGGACAATAGGAGTCCCATGATGGCTGAAATACATGCGGCAATGGCTCCTGTGGCAATTAATATTTTAATTCCAGGCCGTAGTGTTGAATTGAAATTTTTTAAAGTAAAAAATTCAAGAAAAGTAGCCAGTACAATTAAAGCCACTGGGAAGTGAACGGCCAATGGATGCAGCCTGCCCAACAATCGCCAAATCCAAAAGGTATACAAATTGGAACTTTGTACGGTCGATTCGGCAAATCCAGTGAATGAAATTTGCAAAATGCAAAACAGAATCATCGAACTAATAACGATGTATACTTTATTACGAGGCTTTGATTTTTTATTTAAATCTTTCATAAACTATGCAGTTTTAAAGATAGACAAAAATAGAATCAAAATGCAGCCCATTGTTAAGCCATGAAAAAATCTATAAACGTTTGATAGGGAGTGAATTAAATGAAAATGGGTGGATACAATCCTTATAATTGTATCCACCCATCAAAATATAAAACAGCGTATTTATTTTTTACTTGCTGCCCAAGCGTCCAACTTAGCTTCCAATACGTTTAATGGCATGGAGCCATCTTTTAGTACTTCGGTATGAAATTCAGCAGCATTAAATTTAGCGCCTAATTCCATTTCGTATTTTGTTCTTAATGCTCTAATTTTCATAGCGCCCACTTTGTAGCCCAATGCTTGTCCTGGGTGGCTCATATATCTTTCAATTTCGGCAGTGGCACCTTGCTCACTAATGGGTTCGTTATCCATCATGTATTTGATGGCTTCTTCTCTACTCATATTTTTTGAATGAATCGCAACATCCACAACCAATCTTATAGCACGATGTATTTCATCACCCAATGCGCCAAAATATTGATAAGGGTCTTTATACAATCCTAATTCTATTCCAAGTGATTCGCAATACAATGCCCAGCCTTCTACATATGCATTGTGTCCGCCATATCTTCTGAAATTAGGAAGTAAAGTATTTTCTTGCGTTAAGGAAATTTGATAATGATGTCCTGGTATGGCTTCATGTAAGAATAAAGATTCCATGCCAGAAGTGGTATTAAATTTAGTCGCATCTAAAATAGGAACATAAAAAATACCAGGCCTTGTACCGTCTGCCGAACCCGAATTGTATTCAGCACTTGCAGAGGCAGCTCTAAAAGCTTCTGTTTGTCTTATCTCAAATGGAGTTTTAGGGGCGTTTTCAAATACCTTAATCAAGTTGGGTTTCATTCTTTGGTGAATCACTTCAAAGGCGTCAGTTACTTCTTTTGCAGTATGATAAGGTGTAAATTTTTTATCTGAATTTAAGTAATCGAAGAAAGATTTTAAATCACCTTTGAAACCTACTAAATTTTGAATACTGTCCATGGCTTTTCTAATTCTTGCCACTTCACTTAAACCAGTTTGATAAATATCTTCAGGAGTTCTATTGGTAGTGGTTTGTCGTTTTACTTGATAAGCATACATTTCAGCCCCTCCTGGCAAAGAAGAAAAGCCTGAAGTAGCTCTCGCATTTGGTAAATATTCATTTTGTAAAAAATCACCTAATTTTTTAAAAGTAGGCACCACCACTGTGAGAATAGATGCTTCATATTCCTTGGTTAATCGCTCTTTGTCTGCTGCAGAAAAACTAGCAGGCATCAAATTAATGGGACCATAAAATAAACTTTTCTTAGCATCGGTTACGACCATGCTTTGCATTTGTGGAATCATTTTTACTACCACCGATTTGGGGAATACCATACCTGCCTTTATACCTAATTTAAAATTTCCAATAGCAGTATCCGCCCATACAGAAAAAGCATTTAGCCTTTTTAACCAGTCGTCATAATCCTTCACTTTTTTAAAGGGCTGACCACTTGTGCCGGAGCCAAATTGAGCAAAAATTAAGGGGAAGGAATTTAATTGACTAAATGGTAAATATTCAAAATGGAATTGATAGCCTTCCTTATTTATTTCCAATTCATCTTTTAATACGTCATAAGATAATTGATCATTGGCACTTAATGATGCGCGGTCGTAATTTTTTAAACTATCTAAAAAACGTTGATTGAATTTTTTAAGTTCTTCCCTAAATGCTAGAGAGCCATCATTGGGAAGTAGATCATTGTACCTGTCGTCGCCAATTAGCGTGGCTTGAAGTGGATTTTGTTTTAATCCTTCTTGGTAATACAATTCGGTAAGCGCTGCGAAGTTTTCGTTGGCTTCCAGCGTCGTGTTTGAGGCGTTTTGCTCGCAAGCAGTTAGGCTGCTTAGGACCACTAAAGCAAATATAATTTTTTTCATTTTACGGTATTTTCGTAAAAATAAGGAAAATTATTATACGCTATTCCACGGTAACGCTCTTGGCTAAATTTCTTGGCTTGTCGACGTCAATTCCTTTAGCCACCCCTACATAATAACTAAGCAGTTGCATAGGTACTACACTTAATAATGGAGCAATGACTTCATCAATTTCAGGAACGTACATGATATTTTCAGAAAGGGTAGGAAGGGTTTGATCACCTATGCTTGCCACCGCAATAATTTGCCCTTTTCTGGCTTTTATTTCCTGAATATTAGAAACTACTTTGTCATAATAAATATCTTTGGTGGCTACAAACACCACAGGTAAGGTTTCATCTACTAGCGCAATGGGGCCATGTTTCATTTCGGCCGCAGGATATCCTTCGGCATGTATATAGGTAATCTCTTTTAACTTTAAAGCGCCTTCTAAAGCAATGGGAAAATTGTAACCTCTTCCTAAATATAAAAAATCTTTAGCGTCTTTAAATTGCAAGGCAATTTTTTGTATCACATTGGTATCGGCTAAAATTTCTTTTACTTTTTCTGGAACCGATGCTAACTCATTAATTAAATGCAAATATCTTTCGTCGGTTATACTTCCTTTTGCTTTAGCCATTTTTAAGGCAATCATGGCAAGTACAGTAAGTTGTCCAGTAAAAGCTTTGGTACTAGCTACTCCAATTTCAGGTCCTGCATGAGTGTAAGCACCTGCGTGACTTAGTCGGGCTATACTACTCCCTACTGCATTGACGATACCAAATATAAAAGCGCCTTTTTCTTTCGCACTTTCTAATGCCACTAAGGTATCTGCAGTTTCGCCACTTTGTGAAATGGCTATTATAACATCGCCCGGATGAATCACTGGATTTCGATATCTAAATTCTGAAGCATATTCCACTTCTACAGGAATACGACATAGCTCTTCAATTAAATATTCGGCATACAAACCCGCATGCCAACTGGTACCGCAGGCTACAATAATAATTCTGGAGGCCTTGGTTAATGCGTCTATATGGTTGTCTACTCCAGCCATTACAATTTGCTGATGCTCTACTATTAATCGGCCTCTTAAACAATCATATATTGTTTCGGGTTGTTCAAAAATTTCTTTTAACATGAAATGATCATAACCACCTTTTTCTATAGCAGCTAATTCCATATCTAATTTTTGAATAAAAGGTGTTTGCTTTTCATTGCCTAAGTTTTTCAAAATAAGTTCACCCTTTTTTACAATGGCAATTTCATAATCATTTACGTACACTACTTCTTTTGTATATTCAATAATAGGGGAGGCGTCACTGGCTAAAAAATGTTCGTCTTTACCAATGCCAATCACTAAGGGGCTGCCTTTACGAGCGGCAAGAATGGTTTCTGGATCATCTTGATCAATCAATAAAATACAATAAGCACCCACTATTCTCTTTAAAGCAATTCTTAATGCTTCTTCTAAGCTACTTTTATTATTGTCTTGAATGTCTTGAATAAAATTTAATAATACTTCTGTATCGGTATCGCTTTTAAAAGTATATCCTTTGGAAAGCAATTCTTTTTTAATGGCTGCGTAGTTTTCAATGATGCCATTGTGCAACATGGCCAAGCGTCCATTGTTAGATAAGTGTGGATGTGCATTACGATCGGAGGGCTCGCCATGGGTAGCCCATCTGGTATGTCCAATGGCAATATGGGAGTGTAAATTTTTACCTAAGACGGCTTCTTCCAATTCTGCCACTTTCCCTTTTTTCTTGTGTACTTGTAATTTCCCATCTTGAATGATGGCCACACCGGTACTGTCATATCCACGGTATTCTAATCGCCTTAATCCTTTAATTACAATTGGGTAAGCCTCTCTATTTCCAATGTATCCTACTATGCCACACATATATTAATATTTGGATGATTATTCAATATTTTATACGAAATTAGACATTTATATTTTAATGAATGGCAGCATTGCAAAATTTTGATTTTAACCAGGATTATACCTTAGAAAATGAACGTGTCTTATTAAGGCCACTTTTGCTTTCGGATCTTCCAATACTAGAAAAATATGTCATAGAAGAGCCTGAATTATGGCAATATTCTTTAGTGGCTATTAATAACAGCGCAGACTTAAAAAAGTACATTCAAGACGCCATAGAAGCTAGAAATAAAAAAATAGCCTATCCTTTTATTGTATTTGATAAGTTGCATCAACAATATGTGGGGTGTACCCGTTTTTATGATATTCAATTGGCTTTCAATAGCACGCAATTAGGATATACTTGGTACAGTAAAAAAGTATGGGGTAGTGGATTAAATCAACATTGTAAATTTTTATTGTTGCAATTTGCTTTTGATCAAATAGGTTTTGAAAGAGTTGAATTTAGAGCAGACAACAATAACAAAAGAAGCATAGCTGCGATGCAAAAAATTGGCTGTACTATTGAGGGGGTGTTAAGAAATCATTTGCCCATGCCCAATGGAACAAGACGAGATTCTATTGTATTAAGTATCTTACAGCAAGAATGGACAACTAAGCTAAAGCAAAATTTAGCTGCTCAATTAAAGTAAAGTTCCTTGTAGGAATAAATAGGCTAAACTAAAGTAAATAAGTATTGCAGTTACGTCCACCAAAGTAGCAACAAATGGAGCAGAAGAAACTGCGGGGTCGGCGCCTAATCTTTTTAATACAATCGGTAGCATGGATCCAGTGATGGTTCCCAAAATAACTACGCCTAAAATGGTGAATCCAATAGTAATACCAATTAGAAACCAATGAATACCATAAAATCCTGGAACGATCATATGCCATACCGCAACTCTAAAAAATCCAAGTATGCCTAATAAAATGCCTAATAAAAAACCTCCAATGATTTCTCGTCGTAAAATTTTCCACCAATCCGCAATTGTAATTTCGCCAATAGCGATTGCTTGAATAATTAGCGTGGATGATTGCGATCCTGAATTTCCACCTGTAGATAAAATCAATGGAATAAAACTTGCTAGTACTAATACTTTGGCTAATTCATCTTCGAAATAACCCATGGCAGTGGCAGTGAACAATTCGCCTATAAATAATACGACCAACCAAGTAATTCTTTTTTTGAAGAGTTTAAATATTGAAATATCCAAATAAGGCTCATTCAATACTTCCATACCTCCCATTTTTTGCATATCCTCACTGAACTCCTCATTGGTTACCCATAAGATATCATCTATGGTAACAATGCCTAATAATACATCGTTGTCATCCACTACAGGAATGGCAGTACGATTATTCATTTTAAAAACCTGACTCGCATGCTCTTGGTCATCATACACATTCAATGCCACAAAGCGACCATCAATAATATCTTTGATAATGGCTTCAGGTTGTTCAATTAAAATATCGCGAATACGAATATCATCCACTAAACAACCATTTTCATCAATAATATAAATAACATCAATGGTCTCATATTTTTTACCATATTTACGAATGTTATTTAATACCTGTTCTACAGTATAATTGGCATAAACATAAACGTAATCGGGGGTCATCAAACGGCCCACGCTATCCTCGGGATACCCTAAAAGAGATAAGGTAATTTTACGTTCTTCTGGGTCTAGCAATTTTATTAAATCTCTAATGGCCCCTTTAGGTAACTCTTCTAAGAAGTCGGTACGATCATCTGGAGGAAGTTCATTTAAGATTTTAGCTGTTTTGCGCGCAGGCAATTCTTTAATGATGTCCTTTTGTTGATTAATGTCCAATATTTTAAAAACACTTACCGCACGGTGTACGGTCATATTGTCAATAATAGTGGCTTCGTTTTCGGGAAATTCATTCACCAATTCCACTACATCACTAATGTTTTGTTCATCTAAAAATTCTCTTAATAGATGCATGTCATTTTTGGATAAAATATCCAAGAATACTTCTGATAAATTTATTTCTTGTGCTTCTAATTCAACTGACATGGGTGCAAGGTAAGAAAAATACTAAAGTATGCCTTATATTTATAGTATGATTCTTCCTATTCTTACTATTGCCCCCTCGTCAAATAGAGGCCGAGGTGTATTTGCTACAGAACCTATTGCAAGTGATACAGTGATTGAAATTGCACCAGTGATTGTGGTAGATAATATTCAAAGAACAAAACTCGAAGAGACCTTATTATATGATTATATTTTTGAATGGGGGGAGGATCATAAAAGTGCAGCCATTGGCCTAGGATATATTTCAATTTACAATCATGCGATTGACCCCAATTGTAGGTACGATATGGATTATGATGCACAAACTATAAGTATCAAAACTACTAAGGACATTGAAATAGGAGAGGAGTTATTTATTAATTACAATGCAGAAGGTGCTGAAGATAAACCAGTTTGGTTTGAACTACATTAATGCAATTTTATATTGCTTTAATTCATTTAATAAAACAATAAGCAAACAGGCATCGACACCTTAATACTATTTCCTGTATTAATTAATTCCCCGGTGGTAATATTGCGTTTAAATACAATTACATTATTGGATTCTTGATTGGCTACCAATAGCCAATTCCCTTCTGGTGTTATTGTAAAATTTCGTGGCGCATTTCCTTGGGTGGAATAATAGCTAATACGCTTTTCATCTAATTTCCCATTGGGTAAGACAGGTAGTTTTACAATATTATTTTCGGTTCCTCTATTGGTTGCATATAAAAATAAACCATCTGGTGATAAATGAATATCGGCACTACCATGAATGGTAGTGGACGCAGCTGGGTGTATGGCTATGGTTTGTATAAAACTTGCTACTCCTTTTGTAAAGCGGTAAACACTGATGCTTCCTGTTAGTTCTTCAATGATGTAAATGAATTTGCCATTGGAAGAAAAAGTTAAATGTCGGGGTCCGGCACCTGGATTAGATTGAATACTTTTTACTTTTTGTATATCAAGCGGGGGGCCATTTTTAAATTGATAAGGGTAAATAGACACTTGGTCCATTCCTAAATCGGGGGTTAATAAATATTTTCCCTCTGGAGAAAAAAACAATCCATGCACATGTGCCTTCTCTTGCCTTCCTTGATTGATGCTGCTTCCTGTGTGTTGAATAAATTGTTGTGGATTAGATATTTGACCATCTGCAAATCGATGAAAACTAGTAATACTACCACCCATATAGTTGGCTACAAATAAATTACGTTGATCGGGGCTTAAAGCAATATAACAAGGACTGGCTCCTTTACTGCTTTTGCTTTGTAATAAATTTAGTTGGTTGTTTTTTAAGCTATAGACGCTAACGCTCCCTTCGGCACTTTCATTGACTGCGTATACATTTTGCTTGTCTTTTGAAATAGTTAGGAAAGAAGGGTTTTTAGCGCTATCGGTATGGCTAATTTCTACTGCCTTGCCTGTTGCCGTATCAAAATGAAATAAATAAATGCCCTTACTCCCTTTTTGAGTGTAAGTGCCTATTAATAAGTTGGCATCTTGAGCAACAGCAATAAATTGTATCATTAAAGCGATGGAAAGAAAGATTGATCTTATTTTGCTTGTGGCCATTATTTTAATTTTTATTGGTAAACTCTAACATAATCAACTTCCATTCGAATAGGAAATATGCTATCGTCTACTTTGGGGCCTCCAAATCCACCTCCCACTGCTAAATTTAAAAGAAGAAATTGGGGGGCTTCAAAAGGGTAGTATTCAATTGATTTATTTTCATTTTTGACAGTTAGATAAAGTACATTGTCTACATAAAATTTCATTGATTCTTTACTCCAATCAAGCGCATACACATGAAAGGTAGTGGTTACCTCATTTATAAAAGCTTTGGCTGTTTTTTGAGTGCCTTTTGGCCAGTTGTACAATTTAGAATGAGCCGACCAATGAATCTCATTTAAGCTTTTACCCACATGCTCCATAATATCAATTTCGCCACAGGCGGGCCAACCCACCTTATCAATATTACTGCCTAGCATCCAAATGGCAGGCCAGGATCCCACACCTGCTGGTAACTTAGCTTTTATTTCAAAACGTCCATAGGTCCAATCAAATTTTCCTTGGGTAAGCATTCTTGCGGAGGTATAATTTTTTCCACCCACATTTTCTTTTCTTGCTTCAATTATTAAATTCCCATTTTCCACTCTGGCATTACTATCACTATTGGTATAGTATTCCAATTCATTATTTCCCCATCCATTGTTACCTGTGCCAATATTATAAGCCCATTTGGTGGTGTCGGGGTGGCCGGGTGTATTAAATTCATCTGCCCAAACTAGTTTTTTCGTTGAATCTTTCACTAAAGGCTTAGGTTGACTGTTAGAGTAGGTAGGGCCTATGGAAGGAAACTTTAAAGCTTGTTTTTGAACATTAAAGGCCAAAGAAATGCTAGTAAGCATTAGGGTTAAGGGTAGAATACGCATATAAACAAGTGCTAGTTTTATAATTAGAAACTTTCTTAAGGCAATTTAATCAATTTTATTCTTTTTAGTTGGGTAATTTATAAAAGGGTTGTAAATTTGCAGCATGATAATAAAAAACCATACACATCATTTTCATTTGCTCTACAAAGGGTAAGCTATGGGTGTAGGTATTATACTATATTTAACCAAAGGGCTTACTAACAAGTAAGCCCTTTTTAGTACATAGATAGTATCAAAAAAAATAAAGTTGAAAAAAAGATAAATTAAAATAAGATGCGTTTAAAATTAGCCATTCAGAAATCGGGCCGTTTACATGATGATTCTATTCAATTGTTGAAAGAATCGGGAATTGATATAGGCAATGGAGTCAATAAATTAAAAGCGGAAGCGACTAATTTTCCATTGGAGCTATTCTTTTTAAGGGACGACGATATTCCACAATATGTGGAAGATGGGGTAGCGGATATTGGATTTGTTGGAGAGAATGTAGTGTACGAAAAAGCTAAAAAAGTAGAAGTGGCTTATGATTTAGGTTTTGGAAAATGCAGATTGAGTTTTGCTGTTAGAAAAAATGAAAAATTTACAGGTCCTAACTATTTAGTAGGCAAGAAAATTGCAACAAGCTATCCGGTTTTAGTGCAAGGATATTTGGATAAGCATCATATTAAGGCGGAGATACATGAAATTAGTGGCAGTGTTGAAATAGCACCTGGCATTGGACTAGCGGATGTGATTTGCGATTTAGTAAGCAGCGGTTCTACTTTATTTATGAATGGCTTACAAGAAGCAGAGACTATTTTAAATTCTCAGGCTGTATTAATTAAAAAATCAGCCTTGGATCCAGCAGCTGCGGCTATTTTAGATAGACTACTATTTAGAATAGAATCGGTAAAAAAGGCTAAACGAAATAAGTATGTATTATTAAATGCCCCCAATGATAATTTAGAAAAAATTATTTCCTTATTGCCAGGTATGAAAAGTCCGACAGTAATTGCTTTAGCCACTCCAGGTTGGAGCAGTGTACATAGTGTCATTGCAGAAAGCGATTTTTGGGAAATTATAGAACAATTGAAATTAGCAGGTGCTGAAGGAATATTAGTGGTGCCTATAGAAAAAATGATATTGTAATGATTAAAGTATACCAAGAGCCCAAGCAGAAAGATTGGCCTAGTTTATTAGCTCGTCCGCAATTCGATGCCTCTCCTTTAAAAATTAAAGTAAGAGAGATTATGGAGGCGGTGAAAGAGAAAGGAGATATTGCTTTAGCTGAATACACACTTGCATTTGATAAAGTTGCCATCGCTAATTTTAAACTTAGTCCCGACGTTATTGAAGCTGCGGAAAAAGAATTGACACCAGGTTTAAAAACAGCCATACAATTGGCTAAAGTAAATATTGAAGTATTTCATCAGCCTCAAATTCAAAAAGAAGAAAGAATTGAAACCATGCCTGGTGTTTGGTGTTGGAGAAAATCGGTAGGCATAGAAAAAGTGGGAATTTATATTCCTGGTGGCACTGCGCCATTATTTTCAACTGTGCTCATGTTAGGAATTCCTGCAAAAATGGCTGGCTGCAAAGAAATTATTTTATGTTCACCTCCTAACGAAAAGGGAGTCATAGATCCTGCCATTATTTATGCAGCAGCATTAGTAGGGGTTAGTTCCATTTATAGCATTGGAGGTGTACAAGCTATTGCTGCTTTAGCCTATGGAACAGAGACCGTCCCTAAAGTAAATAAAATTTTTGGCCCGGGAAATCAATATGTAACTGCTGCAAAGCAATTGATACAAGAAGAAGGCATAGCTATTGATATGCCTGCAGGTCCGAGTGAAGTTTGCGTTTGGGCAGATGAAACTTGTATTGCTTCCTTTGTGGCTTCCGATTTATTAGCTCAAGCAGAACACGGTGCGGATAGTCAGGTAATATTAATTGCGAATAAAATAGAAGTAATTGAATTAATTCAAAAAGAGATAGAGCAACAAATAATTTTGTTGCCCAGAAAAGAAATGGCTTCAAAGGCCTTGATGAATTCTAAAGCAATTGTTATTGAAAATACCGATGATGCCATTGCTATGGTAAATGAATATGCACCAGAGCATTTGATTCTATCTATAGATAATGCGGCACAAATAGCAGAAAAAATTATCAATGCAGGTTCTATATTTATTGGTAATTTTTCTCCAGAATCGGTAGGAGATTATGCAAGTGGAACCAATCATACCCTTCCCACCAATGGCTTTGCTAAAGCGTATAGTGGTGTAAGTATGGATAGTTTTGTTAAGAAAATCACTTTTCAGCAATTAACGGAAAGGGGATTAACCAATATAGCGCCCACCGTTATTGAAATGGCCACTGCAGAGGGATTGCAAGCACACAGCAAGGCAGTGGAACTAAGAGTGGAATGGATTAAATCTAAAATGTAAGACTATGAAATTTGATATTAAAAAAATAGTTAGACCTAATATTGAAATATTAAAAGCCTATTCCTCTGCAAAGGATGAATACACTGGAGAAGCCAATGTATTATTAGATGCGAATGAAAATAGTTTAGGATCTCCATTAACCAAATGGTACAATAGGTACCCAGATCCTTATCAGAAAAAAGTAAAAGAAAGGCTGGCTTTTATTAAACAAATAAAATCGGAACAAATTTTTTTAGGGAATGGCAGTGACGAATGTATTGATAATTTATTTCGCACATTTTGCGAACCAGGCAAAGACAATGTAATCATTTGCCCACCTACTTATCCTATGTATGAAGTAGGCGCTAATATCAATAATATTGAAATAAAAAATGCACCGCTTTTGCCTAATTTCCAATTAAATGTGGCGCATATAGAGCAATTGGTGAACGAACAAACAAAAATAATTTGGATCTGTTCTCCCAATAATCCGACAGGTAATTCATTAGATAGAATTGATATAGAAACGATATTAAATCATTTTAACGGGTTGGTGGTAGTAGATGAAGCGTATATCAATTTCTCTAAGCAAAAATCATTTGCGCAATCTTTAATTGACTATCCTAATTTAGTAGTCTTACAAACATTAAGCAAAGCTTGGGGTTTGGCAGGGCTTAGATTAGGAATGGCATTTGCTAGTGAGGAAATAATAGGATATATGAATAAAGTAAAAGCGCCTTATAATATTAGTATGGTTACTCAGGAGTTGGCCTTGACAGCGCTAGAGGAAGTGGGTCAAGTGAATGACATGATTGCCCATTTGGTAGATATGCGTATTGCACTAGCAGCAGTGATTGAAGGTATGCCCTTTGTGGAAAAGGTATACCCATCAGACACCAATTTTTTATTAGTTAAAATACCCAAAGTGCCCGAATTGTACCGCTATTTATTAACTCAAGGGATCGTAGTGAGAGATCGCTCTAGCTTAGAGAATTGCAGTGATAGCGTAAGAATTACGATTGGGACAGAACAGGAGAACACTCTTTTGATAGATGCCATGGCCAAATGGATCGAGTTTACATTTACAAATGACTGATTTTAAAGAAAATTAATTAAATTACACACTCATCAATTTTTAAATTAAACAATTCAAGTATATGAAAAAAGGTGGATCAATTTTAAGTTTATTTATATTGTCCCTATCCATCATGGGAAAGGCGCAAGAAAATGCAGGATTAAAATTACCCGTTGGATTTAAAGCAAGCTTATTTGCCAATAATATTGGAAGCGCAAGGCATATTGCTATTACTAAATCAGGAGTAATTTTTGCAAAATTAAATAACCCTAATAAAGAAGGTAATTCGATTGTAAGATTAGAAGATACCAACAATGATGGGGTAGCAGAAAAAATAAATGGGTTGGCGAAATATGGTGGTACTGGAATTTACGTAAAAGGTAATAGCTTATATGCTAGTTCTAATGAAGCTATTTTTAAATATGATTTAAATAGTAAAGACGAAGTCGTGAATCCACTTACCCCATTAACTGTTGTTAGCGGATTAATTGACAGAAGAGAGCACAATTCAAAATCAATCACATTGGATATGGCCAATAATATTTATGTAAATATTGGTGCTTACTCCAATGCATGTCAAGAAAAAAATAGAATGCCAGGCTCACAAGGCATGAAGCCTTGTCCTATTTTAGATTCTGCCGGAGGAATTTGGAAATTTGATGGAAGTAAGCAAAATCAAACTTATAAAGATGGTAAGCGCTATGCCACTGGTTTAAGAAATGTAATTGGCTTGGATTGGAATACGCAAACCAATCAATTATTTGTTGCGCAACATGGAAGAGATCAATTAAATAGTTTCTATCCTAATTTATATACAGATGCGCAAAATGCTGAATTGCCAGCTGAAACATTTTACGCAATCAATGAAGGGGATAATGCAGGTTGGCCTTATGTATATTACGACCCCATTCAACATAAAAAAATAGTGGCTCCAGAATATGGTGGCGATAGCAAAATGGAAGGTTCTGCTGAATTTAAAGATCCAGCGGTTGCTTTCCCAGCTCATATGGCGCCGATGGCTGTACTGTTTTATACAGGTGATCAATTCCCTGCAAAATATAAAAACGGTGCATTTATTAGCTTTCATGGATCATGGAATAGAGCCCCACTTCCTCAAGAAGGTTTTTTTGTAGCCTTTGTTCCTTTTAAAGACGGAAAGGCCACTGGAGAGTGGGAGATTTTTGCGAATGGCTTTGCAGGAATGGAAGAGGGAGTTAAAGTCACCAATACAGGTAAGGCGAAGGCTAGACCTTGTGGTTTAGCTTTAGGGCCCGATGGTTCTATTTATGTAAGTGATGATACCAAAGGAGCCATCTTTAAAATTAGTTATAATAAATAATAAAGGGGTTAAAAGTAAAATAATAAAAGAGTTATTAAGTAATGGGAAATAAAGTAGAAAAAAGTATTAAAGCATTGTGCTTTTGTATCATCATGATTTTAAGTACGAATTGTGTGCAAGCCCAAAATTTAATCAACGGCAAAAAAATATTTGAAACCAGGTGTTTGGTTTGTCATCAATCAGATGGAGGGGGCGTTCCTAATATGAATCCGCCACTAGATGGTTCCACCAACGTCAATGGGAAAGATATTGCTAGGTTAGTAAAGATTATACAAAATGGGTATGATGAACGTGTGGCACTTGATGGAATGTATTATAATAATGCAATGACTGGAAATCCAGATTTAAAAGAAGATGCCATAGCAGATGTATTAAGTTATATTAGAAATACTTGGTCTAATAAAGCTGGATTGGTTACCATTACCGAAGTGAAAAAGGCAATTATCAAAAACAAGCTTAACAAAAAGTAATTAAGTTACAAAAAGGATAATTTATACCAATGCGACCTATTTTATTTATAGACAGGGATGGAGTTATTTTAGAAGAGCCGAAAACTGATTTTCAAATTGATGCCATTGAAAAAACAAGTTTTGTTGCAGGTGCTATTACTAATTTACAAAAAATTGCAGCAGAGTTTGGCTATTATAAAGTGATGGTTACCAACCAGGATGGTTTAGGTACAGCGGCTTATCCTTCAGAACAGTTTGAGCCTTATCAGCAATTAATGCTTAGAACTTTGAAGGGAGAAGGTTTTGTATTTGATGAAATTCATATTGATTCTACTTTTGAAAAGGATCATGCACCCACTCGTAAACCAGGTATTGAGCTGATACAGCATTTAGTAAATAATAAAGAGTTTGATATAACTAACTCTTTTGTAATTGGAGATAGATGGAGTGATATTCAATTGGCAAAAAATTTAGGCTGCAAGGCCATTTATCTTACTACTGAAAATCATCACCTTTCTGCTGATCAAGAAAAAGAATTAAGAAGTACGATTGCTTTTGAAACCAATAGTTGGGCTGCTATTTATTCTTTTCTAAAATTAGGATTGCGGACAGTAAAGCATGAGCGCAATACCAAGGAAACAAAAATTAGCATTGATTTAAATATGGACGGAAAGGGTCAAGCCGATATTCATACAGGACTTGGATTTTTTGACCATATGTTAGAGCAAATTGCAAGACATGGATCTATCGATTTATCTATCCATTGCCATGGCGATTTGCATATTGATGAACACCATACTATAGAGGATGTGGGCTTGGCTTTAGGGGAGGCTTTTGCTAAAGGACTAAGCGATAAAAAAGGGATGGAACGTTACGGATATGCTTTACCAATGGATGAAGCGGAAGCAAAAGTGTTAATTGATTTTGGAGGACGTAATTGGATTGTTTGGGATGCCAGTTTTACTAGAGAAAAAGTGGGGGAGATGCCAACAGAAATGTTTTTCCATTTTTTCAAGTCCTTTAGTGATGCCGCAAAATGTAATTTGAATATTAGTTGCCAAGGGGAAAATGAACACCATAAAATTGAGGCTATTTTTAAAGCTTTTGCCAAAGCCATTAAAATGGCCGTTAGACGTAATCCAGATAGTGACCAATTGCCAAGTACCAAAGGGGTTTTGTAAGGCCTAACAGCTGATAGTATCCTAGGAGAGGTTTATTTGGTAGAAGAAGTCCATTCCCGTAAATTTGCAATACAATGAAACAAACAAACAATATATGGTGGTGGCATACAAAATCCTTTAGGGTATTGTAGTGACATAACTATATTGTCAAATTATACATCAACCCTAACAGCAATGTTGGGGTTTGTTTTTTTTACGAAAGACCGAAGAATAGAAAGATGCAAAAAATTAATATTACTACTACTGTCACAAAAATGTTGGCAGACACATTTACCCCCGTAGGAATTTATCTCCGTTTAAGAGATCGATTCAGGGATACTATTTTATTAGAAAGCACCGATTCGCATGCTTCTGAAAACAGTTATTCTTTTATTGGGGTCAATGCAATTGGAGGAATTGAAATTTCTTCCTTCAATGAAATCGAGTACAAGTATCCCAATCAAGACCCAGAGAAAGAAGTGATTAAGGAGGTACATGCTGCACCTGATCGTATTTGGTCTTATATGCAACAATATGAAATGAATGGGTCCGAAGTTAAAGAAGCCGCTTTTGCACAAGGATTGTATGGATATACCGCCTATGATGCCATTCCTTTTTTTGACACGATTCAATTTAAAGAGGGAGTGCCATTAATTCCATTAATGCGTTATAGATTGTATCAGTATGTGATTGCTTTTAATCATTTCAAAGATGAAATTTATATATGTGAGAATCAATTAGCAGGTATTGTTTCAGAACACGAGGCTTTGGTATCGTTTATTAAAAGCAAAGATGTACCTCAATATCCTTTTTCCATAAAAGGCAATGAAACTTCAAACTTAACCGATGAGCAGTATAGAGAAGCCGTAAAAAAAGGCATTCAACACTGTATGAGAGGGGATGTATTCCAAATAGTGTTAAGTAGGCGTTTTCAACAAAGTTTTCAAGGCGATGAATTCAATGTATACCGCACTTTAAGAAATATTAATCCATCGCCGTATTTATTTTTCTTTGATTATGGCGATTATAAATTAATGGGTTCTTCACCAGAAGCACAAATCATTATTAAAAATGGGAAAGCAGTGGTGCATCCCATTGCAGGTACTTTTAAAAGGAGTGGCGATGAGGCAACAGATATATTAATGACTCAAAAATTACTAGACGATCCAAAAGAAAATGCAGAACATGTGATGTTGGTGGATTTGGCAAGAAATGATTTAAGTAGGGTATGTAGCGAAGTGAAAGTGAAACAATACCGACAAGTGCACTATTATAGTCATGTAATACATTTAGTAAGTGAGGTAGAGGGCAATGTGGCTAAGGGGTCTAATCCTTTTCAATTGGTTTCAAAAACTTTTCCAGCGGGCACTTTAAGTGGAGCGCCAAAATTTAAAGCCATGCAATTGATTGATTCCATAGAGCCTACTAAACGATCTTATTATGGAGGTTGTATTGGTTTTGTAGGTTTTGATGGCTCATGCAATCAAGCAATCATGATTCGTACTTTTTTGAGTAAGCAAAATACACTCACTTACCAAGCGGGTGCTGGGGTAGTGGCGGCAAGTGTTCCAGAAAATGAATTGCAAGAAGTGAATAATAAATTAAACGCATTAAAAACTGCGATCGTATTGGCTGAGCAACTTCATCAACAGAAATAGAAAATGGAAAAAATGAAAATATTAGTATTTGATAATTATGATTCTTTCACCTATAATTTAGTGCAATTGATAAAAGAAATTGCTCCAAAAGCGACTGTGGAAGTATTTCGTAATGATGAAATTGATTTGGGAGAGATAAAAAATTATGATAAAATTTTATTATCCCCTGGACCGGGTTTGCCGGCAGAATCGGGATTATTATTGCCATTAATTAAAGAATATGCTTCTACTAAATCTATTTTTGGTGTTTGCCTTGGGCAACAAGCTATAGGAGAAAGTTTTGGAGCAAAGCTTACTAATTTATCACAAGTGTATCATGGAATAGCTACCCCTATCCATTTAACCAATCCCTCTGATTTATTTGAAGGGTTGCCGGCTCAATTTGAAGTAGGTCGTTACCACAGTTGGGTCGTAGATGAAAAAGATTTTCCATCAGACTTAATAATCACTTCTAAGGATGACAAGGGGTATATCATGTCCTTAGAGCATACAACTTATGATGTACAGGGAGTACAATTTCATCCGGAGAGTGTTTTAACGCCTAATGGAGCAAAGATTATAACAAACTGGCTAAAGAAATAAAGATGAAAAAATTATTACAATATTTATTTGAGCATAAAACTTTAAGTCGCGAACAAGCGAAGGAAGTACTTGTTCAAATCTCTCAAGGGGTATACAACGAACATGAAATCACTTCTTTTGTGACGGTGTATTTAATGCGTAGTATTACCATTGATGAGTTAATGGGTTTTAGGGATGCATTACTTTCTTTGGCAGTGAAAGTGAATATAGGTGTTGAAAATACCATTGACATTGTAGGAACAGGCGGCGACGGTAAAGACACATTTAACATATCCACTTTGGCTTGCTTTATTGTAGCCGGCGCAGGGCAACCTGTCGTAAAACATGGTAACTATGGGGCTTCTAGCGTGAGTGGTGCTTCCAATGTGATGGAACAATTGGGGTATCAATTTAAAAATGAAGAAGAGGCTTTGTCTAGAGAAGTAAAAGAAGCCGGTATTTGTTTTTTACATGCACCACTATTTCACCCGGCATTAAAAACGGTGGGACCTATCAGAAGAAATATTGGGGTACGTACTTTTTTTAATATGCTAGGTCCTATTGTCAATCCGGCGCAACCAAGATATCAATTGATTGGGGTGTATAATTTAGAAATGGCGAGAATATATAATTATGTATTGCAAACCTTGGGAAAAGATTTTACGCTGATTCATAGTTTGGATGGTTATGATGAAATTGCGCTTACTACAGATACCAAAGTAATTACCAATAAAGGAGAGTACATTATGACGCCTTATCAATTAGGGAAGAAAAAAGTATTTAGTGAGGAATTGCATGGGGGCAAAACAGTGGAAGAGGCGGCTAATATTTTTAAAAATATTATTCAAGGCAAAGGTACTTGGTCACAAAATGCAGTGGTATTGTCCAATGCGGCCATGGCATTATTTGTAACGGGGCAATATGAAAATTATGATTTGGCTTTTCAGGCGGCAGTAAAAAGTTTAGAATCGGGCGCTGCCAATACTTGTTTACAAAAATTAATAAGTTTACAATGAGCACGAATATTTTAGCAACCATTGTTGCTCAAAAATTTATCGAAGTAGCAGCACGAAAGAAGCAAATAAGCATAGCGCAATTAGAAGCCATGCCCTTTTTTGCTCAAAAATCTTATTCTTTACAAGCAAATTTATTAGATCCAACCAAAACCAATATCATTGCCGAATTTAAAAGAAAGTCTCCTTCCAAAGGGATTATCAATGATACCGCAAGCGTTTGGGAAGTTACTAATGCTTATGCGCATTATGGAGCAGCCGGCATTTCCGTTTTAACCGATATGGATTTTTTTGGAGGTAGCTTGACCGATTTATCCATGGCTGTAAAAAATGAAGTCCCTGTTTTAAGAAAAGAGTTTATTATAGACGAGTATCAACTTATAGAAGCTAAGGCTTATGGGGCATCGGTTATTTTACTAATAGCCAGTTGCTTGACTCCTGCCGTGACCAAATTATTGGCTGGTACCGCTAAAGAATTAGGTATGGAAGTATTATTAGAGCTTCACGATGAAACCGAACTAGGTCATATTTGTGAGGAGGTAGATTTTGTAGGCATTAATAATAGAAGTTTGAAATCTTTCGAAGTGAATATTGAACATTCCTTAAATTTAAGAAGCCAGGTTCCAAAAAATAAATTAAGTATTGCAGAAAGCGGTATTTATGATTTAGCCACTTATCAGCTTTTGAAGCAGGAAGGATTTGATGGGTTTTTAATGGGGGAGTATTTTATGAAACAGGCTAGTCCTGCAAAAGCCTTTGAAGCATTTGCAAGTGCCATTAAAACTGGAAAGGATGAAGCTTAAAGTATGTGGCATTACTCAAATAGAACAAGCCCAGGCATTAGATTCCATGGGTGTAAATTATATTGGATTCATTTTTTATGCTGCGTCTAAGCGATATGTATTGTCTGCCATGACGATGGAGCAATTGGCAGCTTTTAAGCCAGTGCATGCAAAAAAAGTGGGCGTATTTGTGAATGAATCTATGGAGAAAATTTTGGAAATAGTAAAAACAGCTGGTTTAGATATGGTACAATTGCATGGCGATGAAACGGTAGATTATTGTGAAAGCTTGAATCAGTTAGTGCCCGTTATAAAAGTGTTTAGAATTGGCAATGCCTTGCCAAATTATACTGCTTATGATAATGCGGCTGCTTATTATTTGTTTGATACAGACAGTGCGCTGTATGGTGGAACAGGGCAACACTTTAATTGGGAAATTATTAAAAACGAGCATTTCAATAAGCCCTATTTTCTAAGTGGAGGTATTGGTGCCAATGATGTGCAGGGGATTGAGGTGATGTGTAAAACCAAGGCGGGAAAAAATTTGGCAGCGATTGATATTAATAGTCAGTTTGAAACAAGCCCAGGCATAAAAAAATTAGAAAAAATTAAAACATTTATAGATGCAATCATTTAGCACAATAAACAATTATCAAAATCCTTCAGAGGAAGGCTATTATGGTGAATTTGGAGGTGCCTATATTCCCGAGATGTTGTATGGCAATGTGGAAACCTTAAGAAAACAGTATTTGCAAATTATGCAGGATCCTATTTTTCAAACCGAATTTCAACAACTCTTAAAAGACTATGTAGGAAGACCCACTCCTTTATTTTTAGCCGAGCGTTTAAGTAAAGAAATTGGAGCTACAATTTATTTAAAAAGAGAAGATTTATGCCATACGGGGGCACATAAAATAAATAACACCATTGGACAAATAATTTTAGCACAAAGATTGGGTAAGAAGAAAATTATTGCAGAAACTGGTGCAGGCCAACACGGTGTGGCAACGGCTACGGTTTGCGCTTTAAAAGGAATGGAATGTGTGGTGTATATGGGAGAGAAAGATATTGAAAGACAAGCGCCCAATGTAGCCCGTATGAAAATGTTGGGAGCTACAGTGATTCCTGCCGTTAGTGGTAGTAAGACATTGAAAGATGCCACCAATGAAGCCATTCGTGCTTGGATCAACGAGCCAATTGAAACACATTATATTATTGGTAGTGTGGTAGGACCGCATCCTTATCCAGATATGGTAGCCCGTTTTCAAAGTGTGATTAGTGAAGAAATAAGAAAGCAATTAAAAGAAAAAACCGGAACAGAGTTGCCTACGCATGTGGTAGCTTGCGTCGGTGGAGGCAGTAATGCAGCAGGTGCTTTTTATCATTTTTTAAATGAACCTACAGTAGAATTGGTCGCTGTAGAAGCAGCTGGTCATGGGGTAAATTCTGGTTTAAGTGCTGCCACCACTCAATTGGGTACACATGGTATTTTACATGGAAGTAAAAGTATTGTAATGCAAACCCAAGATGGTCAAGTAGTAGAGCCACATAGTATTTCTGCAGGGTTAGATTATCCAGGCATTGGACCACTCCACGCTTTTTTATATGAAAGCAAAAGAGGTACTTTTTTAAGTGCTACGGATGAAGAAGCTTTGGCTTCCGCCTTTCATCTTTCCAAAATTGAAGGCATTATCCCAGCATTAGAAACAGCCCATGCCTTTTCTGTGTTGCCAAAATTAAATTTAAAACCAACCGATGTGGTGGTAGTCTGTTTAAGCGGAAGAGGTGATAAAGATTTAGCCACCTATATGCAATATTTATAAAGCGCAAACGAAATTATTATGTCAAGGTTAGAACTATTATTTAAAGAAAAGAAAGAACGCGTTTTAAATGTCTATTTTACTGCAGGCTATCCCAATTTAGATAGTACAGATAAAGTAATGTCCAGTTTGCAATCCAATGGTGCCAATATTATTGAAATAGGTATGCCCTATAGCGACCCTTTAGCAGATGGGGAAGTGATACAAACCAGTAGTATTAAGGCTTTATCCAATGGAATGACCTTGACTGTTTTATTTAAGCAATTAGCCAATATGCGAAAAAGTATTCATATTCCTGTTATTTTAATGGGCTATATGAATCCGATTTTACAATATGGATTTGAAGCATTTTGCAAAAAAGCAAAAGAAGTAGGGGTGGACGGATTAATTTTACCCGATTTGCCTTTATTTGAGTTCGAACAATTCTATGGGAAAGTTATTAAACACAATGGGTTAGATTTTATTTTTTTAGTAACGCCAGAAACACCTCCGGAAAGAATAAAAAAATTAGACAGCTTAAGTTCTGGTTTTTTATATGCAGTAAGTTCCTCCGCAACTACTGGAAAAGATAAAGATTTTTCAAAAGTAGCCAGTTATTTAAAAGGCTTACAAAATATGCAATTGAAAAATCCAATTTTAGTAGGATTTGGTATAAAGGATAAAACTACTTTTGATATGGCCACTGCACATACCCAAGGAGCCATTATTGGATCAGCTTATATTCAGGTATTATCCAAAGGGGGAGATATAGAAGAAAGTACAAGACAGTTTTTAAATGGAGTATTAAGTATTTAACAACGAGGTTTATAAAATTTAATATGAAAACAGTTATCATACAATACAATGCAGGAAATATTCAATCCGTTTTATACGCTTTGGAGCGATTGGGTGAGACTGCTTTGGTTACGGATGATGCCAATGAAATTAAAACTGCAGATAAAGTGATATTTCCAGGGGTGGGCGAAGCCAGCACGGCGATGCAATATTTAAAAGAACGCAAGTTGGACCTGCTTATAAAAAATTTAGAACAACCAGTATTGGGCATTTGTTTAGGCATGCAATTAATGTGCACCCATTCTACAGAAAATAATACCCCTTGTTTGGGTATTTTTGAAGAACAGGTAAAACAATTTAAACCATTGGACGCCACTATTAAAGTGCCTCAAATAGGTTGGAATACGATTTCCAATTTGAAATCTATTTTATTTGAAGGAATTCCTGAAAATAGTTATGCGTATTTTGTGCATGGCTATTATGCGGCTACGGGAGCGCATACGATCGCTACTACCAACTATGTAGAAGACTATAGCAGTGCTTTACAAAAAAATAATTTTTATGGGGTACAGTTTCATCCAGAAAAGTCGGCGCTCATAGGAGAGCAGCTCATTAAAAATTTTCTTGCACTTTAATTATCAATCAAAAAAAATACAAAAACTTAAATGCAAATTATTCCAGCTATAGATATTATAGAAGGTAAATGTGTTCGATTGACCGAAGGGGATTACGCGCAAAAGAAAATTTACAACGAAAATCCTTTAGAAGTGGCTAAGGCATTTGAAGGCATTGGTTTAATGCGTTTGCATTTGGTAGATTTAGACGGAGCCAAAGCTGGAGAAGTAGTGAATTGGAAAGTACTAGAAAAAATAGCCAATCAAACGCAGTTGAAAATTGATTTTGGAGGAGGTATTAAAACGGAAGCTACATTGAAAACAGTTTTAGATACTGGGGCTAAATATGCTACCATAGGAAGCTTAGCCGTAAAAAGCCCTGAAATTTTTCAAGAATGGATTGCCCGTTTTGGCGCTAAAGTTTTTATGTTAGGGGCAGATGTGTTCGAAGAAAAAATTGCTATTGGCGGTTGGTTAGAAAAAACCAATATCACAGTGTTTGATTTTATGAAATTGTATATGGGCAAAGGGGTAAAGCAAATTTTTTGTACCGACATTCAAAAAGATGGGAAATTAGAAGGGCCTTCTATTGAATTGTATCAAAAAATACTGGAACAATTTCCAAGCTTACATTTAATTGCTAGTGGTGGGGTGAGTTCGTTAGATGATTTAATTGAATTAGAGGAAATAGGATGCAGTGCTGCTATTGTTGGGAAAGCCATTTATGAAAATAAAATAACCATTAACGAATTAGCTAATTTTAATTTATAATATGTTAACCAAACGCATTATACCTTGTTTAGATATTAAAGATGGCCGCACCGTTAAAGGGGTTAATTTTGAACAGTTGCGTGATGCAGGCGATCCTATTGAGTTAGCAGCATTGTATGCACAAGAGGGGGCAGACGAATTAGTTTTTTTAGACATCACTGCCACTATTGAAAAGCGCAAGACACTTAGCCAATTGGTCAATAAAATAGCGCACCGCATTAATATTCCCTTTACAGTAGGGGGCGGTATTAAAACCGAAGAAGATGTAAGTATTTTATTACAAAATGGGGCAGATAAAATATCTATTAATTCGGCTGCATTTTTAGACCCAACCATTATTAATCGCTTTGCGAAAAATTTTGGAAGTCAATGTGTAGTTTTAGCAATAGATACAAAACTGGAAGCCGATGGAAATTGGTATGTGTATTTAAATGGCGGAAGGCAAAAAACAGACAGCTTGACAACGGAGTGGGCTAAAAAAGCAGTGGATTTAGGAGCGGGGGAAATATTACTTACATCCATGAACCACGATGGAACCAAACAAGGTTTTGCTTTGGATATAACAGCAACTTTATCTTCCCAATTAGCTGTACCTATAATTGCATCAGGTGGTGGTGGAACAGCAGCGCATTTTTATGATGTATTTACAACAGGAAAGGCAGATGCTGCTTTGGCAGCAAGTATATTTCATTACAAGGAAGTACCGATACCTGATTTAAAAAAATACCTACACCAAAAAGGAGTTTCCATAAGAATATAAAAAATAACAAAAAATAATTTATGAATATCAATTTTACAAAATATGCAGATGGTTTAGTACCTGCTATTGTTCAAGATGCCGATACGAAAACAGTATTGATGCTTGGATTTATGAATCAAGCAGCGGTGGAGGCTACTATCGAAAATAAAAAAGTAACTTTTTACAGTCGTTCCAAAAATAGATTATGGACCAAGGGCGAAGAAAGCGGAAACTTTTTACAATATATAAGTATGTCCGTAGATTGCGATCAAGACAGTTTATTAATACTTGCCCATCCAGTAGGCCCAGTTTGCCATACTGGAAGCGATACCTGTTGGGGCAGTGAGAATATAAAAGACAATACCGCATTTTTAAATCAATTAGAGCAGGTCATTGCACAAAGAAAAACTGCTGCTCCAGAAAGTTCTTATGTGGCATCTCTTTTTGCAAAGGGGGTTAACAAAATAGCTCAAAAAGTAGGGGAAGAGGCAGTAGAAATGGTGATTGAGTCAAAAGACAATAACGACAGCTTATTTTTGGAGGAATCGGCCGATTTATTGTTCCATTATTTAATACTTTTACAGGCAAAAGGCTTTGAATTAGCGGATGTGGTAAAAGTTTTGCAGAAAAGACATAAGGCCTAAGCAATAAATCTTTATATTTAATCTTATATTTCGAAAATTTTTTAAAATATCATTCAAAAAATAAATTATGAATAACAGTATAAAAAAAATAACCATTGGATTTTTAATGACCATAGTGTGCTTTCAATTAAATGCACAATCCTTACAAATTACTGGGAATTTAAAAAATGTCCCAGATAAAATGCAAGTGGCTTTATTAGATGGTATGGCTAATAAAGAAGTAGACTCGGCCATGGTAGTGGATGGAAAATTTGTATTAAAAGCAAAGACGGAGAATACTGGAATCTACGTAATCACCTTCAAAGCAATAAAAATTCAAATACCCATTTTTGTAGGCAATGATGAACTTACTATGGAAGGGGATGTTCAAAAAGTAAATGAAATTGTATATAAAGGTTCTGCTAGTCAAGAATTGTATCAGTCCTTTATGAAAAATTTAGATCCTAAAATGCTTACCTATTTTAATATTTTATCGATAGCGGAAAATGAAAAAAATAGTATTAAAAAAGATTCCATTACTAAAAAAGCAGACATAGAAGCAAAAAAAATCATTGATGAATATATTGCATTAAGTAAAAAATACAATGAGTCTCCAGTAACTACTTTTTTCTTATTCCAGTTTGCTAACATATTTCCATTGGTGAAAGAATCATTGAGAGATTATTATGCTCTTTTAGCAGGGGAGGCTAAAAAAGGTCCTTTTGCTATGGTAATTGAAAAATCAATGGAATCTGCGGGATTAGGCAAGATTGGCTCTGTGTTGCCCGATTTTAAACAAAATGATGTCAATGGTAAGTCGGTGAGTTTGTCTTCTTTGAAAGGGAAATATGTATTGGTTGATTTTTGGGCAAGCTGGTGCGGCCCTTGCCGAGCAGAAAATCCGAATGTAGTAAAAACCTACAATCAATTCAAGGATAAGAATTTCACAGTATTGGGAGTTTCATTAGATCAGGATAAAACAAGATGGTTGGAGGCTATTAAAAAAGATGGTTTAAATTGGACGCATGTAAGTGATTTAAAATATTGGAACAATGAAGTGGCTGTTCAATTTGGTATACAATCTATACCAGCTAGTTTCTTAATTGATCCAAATGGGGTGGTGATTGGAAGAGATTTAAGGGGGGATGATTTAGTAAAAACACTTGAAAAGTTGATCAAGTAAAATTTTCAAATAAAAATATAAAAAAAGCCTCCCGATTATTCGGGGGACTTTTTAATAGCATCTATTTTGTAAAACTGTATTGGCTATTGAATATATTTTTTACCTAACCAACTTTCTGAAATAGGTTGTAACCAATCTTTTTCCATGGCAGCTTTATTAGCCACTAAATTATTAAAGTATAAAGTATCTTTTGATAAAATTCCATTTTCTAGTGCGTAACCTACCTGTGCAAGGGGGATAGTTTGTACTTTATCCTTTACCCAAAAAGCCATTAGTTCACGATTGAACATTTGTACATTGTTCATTACTTCTATTTGCTTTATAACATGCACCGAGCTATCGGTACTACAACCACCCACGCCCGTTTGAGACTCGTCCGCCATTATCACAATGAACTGACCATATAATATAGTGGCAAAGCCTTTAACTGGTGCGCCATGGCTTTTCCAGTTATCAGTAAATGTTTCTAGTATTTCTTCCGCTTGAAATAATTCTGGTAAAGTAAAAGTTCTATTACTTTGATAGATCCATGTCTTAGACAATGGATGAAAGTTTTCAGGCAGTATTGTTTTTAAATCTACATTCATTTTTTTTCTATTGTATTGCTTTTGCAATTATTTCAGCTATATCTAATACTTCTATACCCAGTTCTTCGTCTCTGTTTTTAATACCATCGCTTAACATAGTATTGCAAAAAGGGCAGGCGCTTGCTACAAAGTCGGACTTGGTCTCAATGGCTTCGTCTGCTCTTTCCATATTCACTCTTTTATCTCCTTTCTCTTCTTCTTTAAACATCTGTGCACCACCGGCACCGCAACAAAGCCCCTTGGACTTGCATCTTTTCATTTCTCTGAGTTCCATATCCAAACTTTCCAACACCTTTCTTGGGGCTTCATAAATCTCGTTGGCCCTTCCTAAATAACAACTATCGTGGTAAGTAATAGACTTTCCTTTCCATTCGTTGCTATCGGTGAATTTAATCTTTCCTTGCTCTATGAGTTCTTGTAAAAATTGAGTGTGGTGTATCACATCATAATTCCCGCCTAAATCTGGGTACTCATTTTTTAAGATATTAAAGCAGTGGGGGCAGGTAGTAACAATTTTTTTAATAGAGTAACCATTCAAAATTTGAATGTTTTGATAAGCCATCATTTGAAACATGAATTCATTACCGGCCCTTCTAGCAGGATCACCGGTGCAAGCTTCTTCCTTACCTAAAATAGCATAGTTAACGCCAGCTTTATCTAATATAGTAGCGAAAGCTTTGGTTATTTTTTGAGCTCGTAAATCAAAACTACCTGCACAACCTACCCAAAACAATATTTCGGGTGTTTGTCCGCTTGCCATCATTTCTGCCATTGTACTTACTTTCATAAATATTCTTTTATGCTTGTTTTGTCCAGGCGTCTCTATCGTCAGGTGCAAATTTCCAAGGTGCAAAATTATTTTCAATATTACTAAACATGCTATTCCACTCCTGTGGTGCATTACTTTCTTCCATCACTAGTGACCTACGTAGTTCCATGATAATATCTAAAGGAGATATGCTAATAGGACATTCTTCCACACAAGCATTACAAGTAGTACATGCCATTAGCTCTTCCACTGTAATATAATCGTGTAATAAAGACTTATTATCAGGCACAAAGTTTTTATATAGGTCGATATTTTTACCTACTTCTTCTAATCTGTCTCTAGTGGCCATCATAATTTTACGAGGGCTTAATAATTTACCTGTTATGTTGGCTGGACAGGCTGCAGTACATCTTCCACATTCGGTGCAACTATAGGCGTCCATTAAGTTTTTCGAACTTAAGTCCATTACATCCTTAGCGCCAAAGCTGGCAGGGGCAGCAACGCCAGTAGGCGCTAGTTCAGGCTGCATCGCGTACAATACTTCATTTTGCACTTCGGGCATATTGTGCATCATGCCCTTGGGTGTAAGGGGCGCATAATAAGTATTGGGGAAGGCTAAAATAATATGTAAATGCTTTGAATAAGGTAGGTAGTTCATAAAAATATAAATACCTATAATATGCAACCACCAAGC
Organism: Sediminibacterium ginsengisoli; assembly: GCA_945865545.1. Classification (GTDB taxonomy): domain Bacteria; phylum Bacteroidota; class Bacteroidia; order Chitinophagales; family Chitinophagaceae; genus Sediminibacterium; species Sediminibacterium ginsengisoli_F. The sequence goes on from CAMBEQ010000008.1 coordinate 63,517, forward strand.
AGTATGCTCAATAATAAAAATCGTATCTTTATTTATCCCACTAAATAAGGGTTGAAGGCTGGAGGAAATAATAAAATGTGTTTGCGTATCGGCTGCATTCATGACTAAGAACAAACCCATTAAAATAATTTCAGCAATTAAGATATAATTCGCATCTGAGCGGGGCCAGCCTGCTAAGTCATTACTCATAAACCTTTTTAGTTTTAGCATATTTCTTCTTGCTAGAAATAGTATACAAGCCACAAATACCATGGCTGCCAATATTTCAAAACTATTTATTATGAAATTATATAAAGAAGCCAATCCGAATTTTTCAAAATAGCTTTCAAAAATTCGGTGGGTACCTAGTATTCCATCTGCCATAATTTCAAGCAGCTCAATATTAATAATGATAAAACCAACGTATAGAATTAAATGTAAAATTGCAACGATAGGTTTTTTAAACATTTTCTTTTGACCCAATGCTAATAAAAAAACATTTTTCCAGCGTCTTGCTTTTTGGTCATTCAGAAAACCTGCTTTACCTATTAATATATTTCTTCTAATTTTAAGTAAGTTCTTACCAAAAAGAGAGAGTGCCGTAGCGGTAAGAATAATAAAGAGGATTTGAGCTAGGATAGCCATATTGGTAATTGAATGATCAAAACTAATACAAATTTAACCCATTTTTGAAAGTCAAAAATCTAAAATGCTTACTTAATTGGATAACTTGCAATTATTGCTTAAAATTGCTTTTTAATTAGTGTAAATATGAGTCTTACAATAGTCCAAAAAGTCGAACAATGGTTAACTGGTAATTATGACCAGGCCACTAAGGATGCTATTACCGCGATGCAGTTAAAATCAGGGGATGAATTAGCTGATAGTTTTTATAGAAACCTAGAATTTGGAACGGGTGGCTTAAGAGGTATTATGGGAGTGGGTACCAATAGAATTAATAAGTATACGATTGGTATGGCTACCCAAGGTTTTGCGAATTACCTTAATAAGACTTACCCTACTGAAAAACTTTCTGTGGTAGTAGGCCATGATAGTAGAAATAATGCAAGATTTTTTGCAGAAACCACGGCCCAAGTATTTGCTGCCAATGGCATTAAAGTTTATTTATTTGAAGCGCTACGCCCAACTCCTGAATTAAGTTTTGCCATTAGAACCCTGGGGGCAAAAGCGGGCGTAGTTTGTACTGCTTCACATAATCCTAAAGAATATAATGGGTATAAAGCCTATTGGAATGATGGCGGACAATTAGTGCCTCCCCATGATAAAAATGTAATTACTGAAGTAGAAGCCATACAATCCATTGATGATGTGAAATGGGAAGGAGGCGCCTCCAATATTGAACTTATTGGAACTTCCATGGATGATGCTTATACAAAAATGCTTCAAACCTTAAGTGTGTATCCGGAAGTAATTGCGAAGCAACATGATTTAAAAATTGTATATACACCCATACATGGAACAGGTATTACATTGGTCCCAAAGGCATTGGAAGCATTTGGTTTTACCAATGTGCATGTAGTGGAGGAGCAATCTATCCCAGACGGAAATTTTCCTACTGTCATTTACCCCAATCCGGAAGAAAGCGAAACCATGAGTATTGGATTAGCTAAGGCAAAGTCTTTGGATGCTGATATATTATTAGGAACCGATCCTGATGCAGACCGAGTGGGTGTGGGGGTAAAAAATCACAAAGGGGAGTGGGTATTAATGAATGGAAATCAAACGGCTGTTTTAGCATTTGCTTATATGATGGAGGCGCGCAAGGCAAAAGGAATTGCCCAACCAAACGATATGGTCATTACAACCATCGTCACTACAGAAATGATTAATGAGGTGGCAAAACAAAATAAGGTCAACTGTTACAATGTACTTACTGGATTTAAGTGGATCGCAGAATTAATCAAAGAAAAAGAGGGGAAAGAAAATTATATTATTGGAGGAGAGGAAAGTTTTGGACTAATGATAGGCGATCAAATTAGAGACAAAGATGCTATCAGTGCAGTGGCTTTATTGTGTGAGATGGCCGCTTATGAAAAAAGTAAAGGCAGAAGCTTATTTGATAAGATGATCGAATTGTATATTCAATATGGTTTCTATTATGAAACGCTAATAAGCATCACTAAAAAAGGAATGAATGGCCAACAGGAAATAGCCAATATGATGGAAGGGTATAGACAATCTCCGCCCACTAGTATAAATCATGTAGCGGTAGTTACCTTATTAGATTATGAAATGCAAGTAGGAAAAAATTTACAAACGGGGGAAACCTGGAAAATTAACTTGCCCAAAAGCAATGTATTGCAATTTATTACCCAAGACGGAAGTAAAATTTCCGCCCGACCTAGTGGGACAGAGCCTAAAATAAAATTTTATTTTAGTGTGCAAACCAATTTAAAGGATAAGGCTTCTTTTGATACACAATACCAGCAATTACAAGATAAAATAAAAGGAATCATTGCTTCTATGCAATTAAATTAAATACCAGCATGAGAAAATTGGAGGATTTAGTAGATACTTATTTGCATAAAGGACTTAGAAAAAAATTAGTAGAAATTTTAAAAGAAAAGGGTATTACAGATGAAGCTGTTTTAGACGCCATTCATTCTATTCCAAGGCATTATTTTTTAGATTCTGCTTTTGATAAAATTGCTTATGAAGACAGGGCTTTCCCTATTGCTTCCGATCAAACCATCTCTCAGCCTTATACAGTAGCGTATCAAACACAGCTACTTCAAATTAAGAAAGGAGATAAGGTACTTGAAATTGGTACTGGAAGTATGTATCAAACCACCGTACTAGCCGCCTTGGGGGCTAAAGTGTATACCATTGAAAGGCAAAAACAACTATTTGAACAAACGCCTACCTACCTTTTTAAAAATCAATATCCCAATATTGAATTTTACTTTGGAGACGGATTTGAAGGATTGCCTTTGTTGGCACCATTTGATAAAATACTAATTACTGCAGCTGCTCCAAAAATTCCTGAAAAATTATGGGAACAGTTAAAGATAAGCGGGAAGATGATTATTCCATTAGACGAATCTGATACGGCTCAACGCATGCTGCGATTGACCAAGAAAAAAGACGGCACTGTTAAGCGGGAAGCTTTTGATACTTTCTCTTTTGTACCTATGTTAGAAGGAAAAACCCAGAAATAAACTTTTGAAAGTTCACCTCTGGGTTAAATATGAGATATTAAAGTGCTTCTATTTTATTATTGAGGCATTTGGTCCATGCCGCCACCCTCTTCAGTTTTATTATTTTTACGCTTAAATAAATTAACATCAAACTTTCCAAAGCGATAAGAGAAGTTAAGTCTAAAGAATTGTTGGTCTCTCACTCTGGTTACATTTTGTATAAAATAGGGACTCTCCGAATAGGTTTTATTAATTCTTGTTTTGAATACATCGCTTACACTAAATGATAAACTAGCTGTTCTGCCACCTGATAAAGTCCAGTCTTTTCTAATGGCCATGTCAAAGTCATAAAAAGGCAAATTATAACCCTGAGCGGTAGATTGGGGGCCTCCGAATCCACCAAAACCGCCGCCACCTCCGAATCCACCTCCACCACCACGACCGCCGCCACCTGGAGGTAAAATAGTTTTAGCTTGGTATTGACCACTAAATTGGAAGGAATACCCTTTAGGAAATTTAAAAGTATTGTTCATTTTGCTAAACCAGCTGGTTAGGTTATTATTTACATCTTGACCAGGGATAGTCGCTTGAATAGAAGAATTAAATAAGTTAAAGCTTAAGTTCATGTCCCACCATTTTGTGATAGCTGTTTTGTTGCTTAACTCTAGTCCATAAGTAATAGCTGTGTTGGCATTGATATAAGAACTGTAAAAAGCAGAATCGTTGGTGAGCGGATTAATAGCTTTATAAATATAGTTGGTAATTAAGTTCGTGCTATACTTATAATAAGCGTTGGCTAAAAAGTTAGATCCCTTTTGGTAAGCATTATTATAGCCTAATTCAAAAGAATGAGTGAATTGCGGAGCTAGGTCAGGGTTACCCACTGAAATGTTTAAAGGGTCGGTATAATCGGGAAAAGGTTGCAATTGAAAGAAGTTAGGTGCATTAATACGTTTTGAATAATTCAATTGAATATCTTGTTTGTCGTTTATTTTGTAAGTAACAAAAGCACTTGGGAATAAAGAAATCGGGAACGATTTTTTGAAACGTAAAGAATCTATGCCTAATTGGTTTTTTACATCCACCGTGTAGGCTCTGCTTTCTGCTCTTAAGCCAATTTGGTAACTAAGCTTATTTTTTTTCCCATTTAAATTAACGTAACCAGCTAAAATATTTTCGCCGTAATTGTATTTAGTGCTTATGCTGTTTAATAATATATTATCTCTAAACTGATCTCTGCTATTAAATTCATCTCTTGTATTATATCGAAGTCCCGATTCAAATTTAATTGCATTATTAAACTCACGAGTGTAATCGATATTAGTGGTGTAGTTTTTATTATTTCCAGCACCTCTACTTTCTTGGTTTAAATAGCTTGAATTAATAATAGACCAACTATCATTCGTAGCATTATTGTAGTTAAAGTCGGCAGTTAATTCGTGACCCTGTTCTGCAAATAAATGTTTAAAACTTATTTGTGCCCCTTTATTATAGTAGGCAAAATTTGAACTATTATCGAATAATATTGATTTCTTAATATTTTGTTTTACAGAATCTATGATTTGATTTCCACTTGATAAGGAGCCTCCTTGTGAGAGACTTCCATAAAATGAAAAACTATTTCTATTATCGGGTAAGTAATCAAGGCCTGCGCGGTAAAAATTAAAAGATCCATTACTTGTGTTATCATTAATAGTATTAATAGAACTTGGCAGGGAGCCTCCAATAATTTCTCTATTATTGGTACTATTAGATATTGATTTACGTCCAAATATGTTGGCACTTAAGGAGAAGTTGACTTTATTGTTTCGGACATTCATGTCACCACCGCCATTGAATTTTCCACGCATATCAATACCGGATCTAATGCCTCCATTGTAACCGTTCTTTTTATTTTTCTTTAAAACAATATTTAATATACCGGCATTACCACCGGAAGCGTCATACTTAGCAGACGGGTTAGTGATAATTTCAACTTTATCAATAATGTCAGCTGGAATTTGATCCATGGTTAAAGTGGTAGGGCGGTTGTCGATTAATAATGTAGGCGTCGCATTTCTAAGGGTCACATTCCCATCAATGTCCACATTTAAATTGGGAATATTTTTCATTACTTCTACGGCAGTTTGACCAGCACTCATTAAATTTTTGTCAACATTGAATATTTTACGATCGATGCCCATTTCAAATTGAGGTCTAGCGGAGGTAGTAACCGTTACACTTTGCAAGTCGGTTGCCGACTCTTCAAGTTTAATATTACCTAAATCCTTATCGACTAATGCCATCATTTCTTGCATGCTTTGGCCACCGCCCAATTTAATCCCAAAATTTACTTGCTTTTCTAATTTTGTATATCCCACATTAGTAATGGTTAATTTGAAATTACCCATAAGAGGTAAATTTTCAAAACTAAAATCACCATTAGATGCAGTTAACATAGTACCTAAAATAGACTCTGTACTTTTTTTTGTAACAGGGTCAAATTTGGATCCTTTTATTTGAAGGGTAACTCCCTCGATTCCTTTTTTGTTAGCATCTATGATTTTACCATAAAAATGGCCCATGTTCATATTGCCGCCACCTGCTATTGCGCCACCAGGTATTTGCGAAAATCCGTTTTGATTAATTAAAAAAAAGCTTAGGAATAAATAGATGTATTTCATACTAATTAAGATGCGTTTTAGGTTCCCTGGTTTATTGGATTTACAAATATCAGTTATCTTATCTAGGAATGGCTTGCAGAATGTATAAGCGGTAATTATTGATACATTAAAAAAAGATAAATCACCCAGCCCCAAATAACGCCAATAAAAAAACTAATCCACCTAACTTTTTTAGTGGCTTTTATCAAAACTGTTTCAAGAATAGGTGCCCATTTAATAGAAAGGGTAGACAAAAAGTCTTCTTGTATACTTTTAGACAATTGACCAATTAAATCAGGGAAAAGCTGACGAAGCTCTTCTATAAAGACTTCTTTTAATTGGGTAATCGTTTTTTCGCCTATAAACATAGAAATCATGGGTAATTTTTGTACCAAACGTTCTTTAAAAAAACTATCTAAGTTCGCATCTATAAAAGGTAAAATAGTAGTAAACGAATTTGATTTATGCTGTTCTATCAAATTATCAATAGGTAATTTTTTGATCATTTGATAGAGGGGGCTTTCCCATAGGTACTTGCCCATTGTAAGAGCATTTTTTGGGAAGAAAAGTATTTTAATAAATCCCCATGAAATAAACCAAGTCAGACATCCGGTTAATAAAGAAATAACAATTCCAATCATACTTTGTATTTAACTGAAAAAACCTACTCCTTCCCGATTGCTCGGGAGGAATAGGTTTTTGGGAGAACGATGGGTCTCGAACCCACGACCTACAGATCCACAAACTGTCGCTCTAACCTACTGAGCTACGCCCTCCATATAGGGCGGCAAAAATACGTTAATTAGGGAATCTAGGAAATAAGTTTTGATAGTTTTTATAAATTTGTCACAAAAAATGGTCTTTATTTCAATTATGGCCCTATCCTAACCATTTTACACTATTTTTGAAATACTTCATGCTTAGATTTATGACATATTTAAAACAAAATAAGTGGAAAGTATTTGCCACTATAATCGTATCAGGTGGTTTATTTTTCGCATTCAATACTTTTAAACCTGCTGATCAAGAAACTCAAGATAACAGACATCGCAAACTTTTGTCCACCATTGGTCAATTATTAGAGTCGGAGCATTATAGCCCGAGAAAAATTGACGATGTTTTTTCTAAGGATGTTTTTGATGCTTATTTGAAAACATTGGACCCTGAAAAGAATCTTTTTTTACTATCTGATATTGACTCTTTAAAAATATTCTCTACGACCATTGATGATGAAATTCATGGCAGTCCCATTTTATTTGAGCCCGCGGCGGATGCTATTTATGAAAGAAGGGTATTGGAGTCAAAAAAAATATTTGAAGAGATTGTAGCACAGCCTTTAGATTTTACAGTGGAAGATTCTTTACTATTGGAAGTGGATAGCATTCGATATCCTGCTACTACAAAAGAAAAATATACAAGGTGGCATCAATTAATAAAGTATAAGGCTTTAGATAGGTATGTAAGTTTAATAGAAGATAGAGAGAAGCAACAAGCGGCTAAAGCTATTAAAGACACTGCTAAAATAAAAGATACAATTAAGTCAACTTTTGTTTATAAAGCCAACGATTTATTAGAAGTGGATGCGCGTGCATCGGTAAAGAAAAATTATTCAAAAAGATTTAGTCAATTAGAAAAAAACTTTGATAAAGAAAAAAGGTTTGAATCTTTTTTAAATACGATTACGGGTTTAATGGATCCGCATACCGATTATTTTGCACCTATAGAAAAAAGGTCATTTACGGAGCAAATGAGTGGAACCTTTTACGGTATTGGGGCTCAATTGACTCAGGATGACAATGGAATTAAGATAGCCAGTGTTCAGCCAGGTGGTGCAGCATGGAAATCGGGCCAATTGGTCATGAATGATGTAATTATAAAAATTGCTCAAGGGGCAGAAGAACCAGTGGATTTAGCAGGTTTTGAAACCACCGATGCAGTAAAATTAATACGTGGAAATTTGGGAACGGAAGTGAGACTGACTGTTAGAAAAACAGATGGTACTACAAAAGTGGTCATACTGAAAAGAGAAAAAATTGTATTAGATGAAGCTTTTGCAAGAAGTGCCATTATTCAAAATGGGAATGATAAATATGGTTATATTTTTCTTCCCGATTTTTATGCCGATTTTGAAAGAGAGGATGGCCATCGTTGTTCTAAAGATGTTGCAATAGAAGTGGAGAAGTTGAAAGCAGAAAAAGTAAAAGGGATTGTTATTGACGTTAGATACAATGGAGGAGGCTCCTTATATGAAGTAGTGCAAATGGCAGGCTTATTCATTGATAAGGGACCCATTGTACAAATAAGAGATAAAGTAGGAAGATCGCAAGTTTTAGCAGACGAAGTCCCTGGAATTTTGTACGATGGTCCTTTGGTAGTGATGGTGAATCAATTTAGCGCATCGGCAAGTGAAATATTTGCTGGAGCTATTCAAGATTATAATAGAGGACTCATTGTTGGAAGTTCTTCCACCTATGGTAAAGGCACCGTTCAAAGAAATATATCTTTTGGTAAGCCTTTAGATGCTATGGGCATTCAAACTGAATATGGGGCTGTTAAATTAACTTTTCAGAAATTTTATAGGGTTACAGGAAGTTCCACTCAAAAAAAAGGAGTTTTATCTGATGTAGTATTCCCTGATGACTATGAATTTTTAAAATATCGCGAAAAGGACAATGCGGCTGCTTTGTCTTGGGATGAAATGGAAAAAGCTAAGTTTGCACCCTATACAACCAGTAACGAAATAACAAGAATTGCTGCCGCTGCCAACAAAAAAATTAATAACGATACGACTAATATCCGCTTTAAGAAAAATTTACAATGGGTATCTACACAAGTAGATCGTCCAATTTCATTAGAATACAACAAATATGTAAAGTATAAAAAAGAGCTACAAGCGGCTATACAACAAAACGAAAGTATTTTAAAATTAAAAGAGCCAATGAAAGTGGCATCGCTTAAAGCTGATTATGAAAAATTTTATAATAATCCAGATAAGGTTAAACAAGAACGTTATCAAGCCTGGTTAAAAATGGTCGCTAAGGATTTTCAAATAAGCGAGTCAAGTAAGTTATTAAGTCAATTTACGCATACCAGTTTAATAGCCAAAAAAGGGTAAACAAATTAGATACATGAAAGTAGAAGAAGTGGCTAAGGTAAAAACTTGGCATGTTATATATACTAAGTCTAAATGGGAAAAAAAGGTAGATGGCTTATTAACCAAAAATGGTTTTGAAAGTTGGTGCCCTGTTCAGAAAAGAGAAAGGCAATGGTCGGATCGAAAAAAAATCATTGAAGAACCTTTATTTCGTTCCTATGTTTTTATAAAAGCAAATAAAGAAGACTACACTAAAATTTTATCTACGATTGGTGTTGTTAATTTTTTATATTTTCTAAAAAAGCCAGCGGTGATTAGAGACAATGAAATTGAAGCCATCAGAAAATACTTAGGACAGTTCAATGCAAATATTCAAGTGGTAGATATGGCGAATATACCAGCAAGCACTAAAGTATCTATTAATCAAGGCTTGTTTATGGGACAAAAAGGAGAAGTCATTAAATCCAGCAAAAAAACGGTGTATGTTCGTTTAGAGAGCATCAATATGATGATGATTGTCGAATTTAAAGTAGGAGAAGTTTCTGTTGGTTAGCAAACTTATTGAGCTAAGCTAAGGTCCAATCTATAATTTGGTTGCTGTAGTCAGGTTTAAATGGAGTAATCACTTTAATATAATTATCTGTAAATCCTTCCAACATTCCTGCCCCAATTTCATCTTTGGTATGTTTTACCGATTCAAATAAAACTTTACGCGTACTCCCTACATGTTGCTCTGTAAAATATTGTAATTTTTGATAAGATAAATTTCTTGCAATTTTATTTCTATCCTGTCTTACACTCATTGGAACCACTGGCTTTATGTCTAGGGCTTTGGTGGCAGCTCTTTCTGAGTAGGTAAACACGTGCAAGTAGGCAATATCTAATGCATGAATGAAATTAATGCTTTCATTAAAATAGGTTTCTGTCTCCCCAGGGGACCCAACAATAACATCTACTCCTATACAGGCGTGGGGCATAATTTTTTTAATCAAATTCACTCTATCTTGGTACAATTCGCTGGTATATCTTCTTTGCATTAATTTCAATACCGCATCTGATCCACTTTGTAAGGGGATATGAAAATGAGGCATAAACTTATTGCTATTGGCCACCCACTCAATAATTTCATTGGTTAACAAGTTAGGCTCTATGGAAGAAATGCGATAACGAGGGATGTCAGTTTGTTGATCCAAAGCTTTCACTAAATCAAAAAAGTTTTCTTGATTTTTTTTACCGCCATCTTCCCCTTTGCCAAAGTCGCCTAAATTAATGCCTGTAAGAACAACTTCTTTTACCCCATTTTTTGCAAGGGCTTGTGCTTGAAGTACTACATTTTCAATACGGTCACTTCTACTTTTGCCTCGGGCCATAGGAATAGTACAAAAAGAACAGCTGTAATCGCAGCCATCCTGCACTTTTAAAAAAGTACGGGTACGATCATTAACAGAAAAGGAAGCATTAAAGCCGGTAACTGTTTCAATATCACAACTGCAAATTTTGGTAGGATCCCCTTTGGTTAAGCTATCTAAATGATGTACTAAATTAAACTTTTCAGCAGCGCCTAAAACTAAGTCAACGCCTGGTATAGTAGCTATTTCGGTGGGCTTTAATTGAGCATAGCAACCCGTAATCACCACAAAACTTTCTGGCGCCAATCTTTGAATGCGACGGACCAATTGACGACATTCTTTGTCCGCATTTTCAGTCACTGAGCAGGTATTGATTACATATATGTCGGCTATGTCCGTAAATGCTTTTTTCTCAAAACCCTCCTGTTCCAATTGTCTGGATAGGGTAGAAGTTTCAGAAAAGTTCAGTTTACAGCCTAAAGTATGAAAAGCGACGGAACGTGATTGACTCATGGGCTACAAAGATAAAAAACCTAAGGGGAACGGGAAAATCTTAAAATATACTTAAAGCTGCTATATATTTCCCATTTTGGCTAGATTCATTTAAGTTTGCAACTAATAAAATCGTCAAAATGGACTTCAAAAAAATCAATAATTGGACGGGTTGGATCGTGACCCTAATTGCTTGTACCGCCTATGTCATGACCACAGAGGTAACTGCTAGCTTTTGGGATTGCGGAGAATTTATAAGCAGTGCCTATAAATTACAAATTCCTCACCCTCCAGGAGCGCCGATGTTTGTATTATTGGGAAGGTTGTTTATCATTTTTTTTGGTGACAATCCTTTAACTGCAGCAAAGGCAGTAAATACCATGAGTGCATTAGCCAGTGGCTTTACCATTTTATTTTTATTTTGGACCATTACCCATTTTGCTAAAAGATTGGTGGAAAAACAAACTGGTGTGGCATTGACTAATTATCAGATTATTCTAATTATGGGAGCTGGCATCGTAGGCTCCTTGGCTTATACATTTAGTGATACGGCTTGGTATAGTGCGGTGGAAGGGGAAGTGTATGCATTAAGTTCTTTCTTTACTGCATTGGCATTTTGGGCTATTTTAAAATGGGAGCATAAAGCAGATGATCCAGGTGCTGACAAGTGGATTATTTTTATATTTTATTTAATGGGAATTTCCATTGGAGTCCATTTATTGAATATTTTAACCATCCCTGCTATTGTGATGGTGTATTATTTCAGACAATACAAGCCAAGTTTTAAAGGCGGGCTATTTGCTTTTTTAATAGGGATTATTATTACTGGGTTTGTTCAAGTATTTTTAATTCAGTATACGATCAAATGGGCAGGTGCATTTGACATCAATTTTGTGAACTCATTTGGTTTACCTTTCTTTAGCGGATTTATTTTCTTCTTTATCTTGGTAGCAGTGATACTTGCATTAGGGGTTCGCTATGCCAATAAAAAAGGGCTTTACTTTTTAAAACTGGGTATTTGGTCTGTAGTATTTTTCTTATTAGGCTACACAAGTTATCTTACTACCTTGATTCGTTCTAATGCAGATCCTTCTGTGGATATGTACAATGTAGATAATCCTGTGACTTTGATGGGATATTTAGGTAGAGAGCAATACGGAGATTGGCCAGTTGTCTTTGGCCCAGATTATGTAGATAAAGTAGAAAATGTAGAGAATGGGGATCAATATGTGAAATCTAAATCGACCTACGAAATTGCCGGAAAAAATTATAAGAGAGATTGGACTTCTGCACCATCAGCGCACTTATTCCCTAGAATGTGGGATTCGGACAATGATAGAGGACAGATGGATAGTTTTAAAGCCTTTGCTGGTGTGGAAGATGGAGTCCCGCCAACATTAAGAGATAATGTGAAGTACTTTACCAATTATCAATTTGGCTTTATGTACCTGCGTTATTTTTTATGGAATTTTGCAGGCAAGCAAAATGACTTACAAGGTTTTGGGAATGTAAGAGATGGAAATTTTAGTACAGGTATTCCTTTTGTTGATAAT
>CAMBEQ010000009.1 GCA_945865545.1 Sediminibacterium ginsengisoli
ACCTTCAATGCATTTGCAAAACACCTACCTAGGTTAAAAGCAATGGGTGTGCAAACAGTTTGGTTTATGCCCATTCAACCTATTTCCAAAATTGGCAGAAAAGGAACATTAGGTTCTTATTACGCAGTAGCCGATTATACTGGTATCAATCCAGAATTTGGAACCTTACTGGATTTTAAAAAATTAGTCCATCAAGCTCATGCATTAGGGATGAAAGCAATTATTGATTATGTCCCCAATCATAGTGGTGCTGATAATAAATGGCTAACAACGCATCCCTACTTTTATGAAAAAGATAGTTTAGGCAATCCAACTTATACGGCTGATTGGTCTGATACCCGTGATTTAAATTTTGCCAATGTAGAGATGCAGGATAGTATGATTAACTCTATGCGCTATTGGGTGAATAATACCAACATCGATGGTTTCAGAGTGGACGTTGCTTGGGGGGTACCTACCAGTTTCTGGTATAAGTGTATTGCTTCTTTAAAAAAAATTAAACCCTTGTTTTTTTTAGCTGAAGCAGATGATGCAGCATTGCATCCAGCAGGCTTTGATGCAACCTATACTTGGAGAGAATACAATATTTTTAAAGACATTGCTGCAGGACAGAAGGGAGTAACAGCATTAGATTCTATATTTAATGTGATTGATACTAGTTTTGTAAAGGGTGCTTGGCGCTTGTATTTTACCAGTAATCATGATGAAAATTCATGGAATAAAGCAGATTATGGAACCATGCCTGGAGCCATTCATGCACCCTTCGCCATTTTGTCTCAAACTTATCATAGAACCTTGCCCCTTATATATAGTGGTCAAGAAGAACCAGTTTTAAGGCCCATTCAGTTTTTTGAAAAAGATCCTATGCCATTTAGTCAATACGAGCGTGCTTCTTTTTATAGTACTTTATTACACTTAAGACAATCCAATAAGGCATTTGGGGAGGCAGCAAAATTTAGCAGACTAAAAGTGAATAACCCGAATGCAGTAATGGCTTATCAAAGAGTGGCTGAAAATGACCAAGTAGTAGTGGTATTAAATTTATCCAACCAAGCGAATCAGGTTCAATTAGAATTAGAAAAAGGGTCAAATATTTATACAGATTTGTTTACAAAACAAAATGTTCGAAATATAAATCAGTTTGAATTGTTACCTTGGGGCTATAAAGTATTTGTTAAAACTAACCGGGTAGTTAAAGTGCAAAAATAAAATATGACTAAAAAAGAGCTAGTGGGCAGTATTAAAGCAAAGCAATCTTATTTATGTGTTGGGTTAGATACCGATGTAGATAAATTGCCCAAAGGGTTTCCCAAAACGGCGCAGGGGGTGATTGATTTTAATAAAGTAATTATTGATGTGACTGCTGAATATTGTGTAAGTTATAAAATCAATACTGCTTTTTATGAATCTCTAGGAGTGAAGGGTTGGCAAGCCATGGAGGAAACCTTAGCGCATATTCCAAGTACTCATTTTACAATAGCCGATGCTAAAAGAGGAGACATTGGAAATACCTCCGCGCAATATGCAAAAACATTTTTTGAAGTGCTGCCTTTTGATGCCATTACGGTAGCTCCTTATATGGGCAAGGACAGTATTGATCCATTTTTAGCCTATACGAATAAGTGTACCATTGTGCTTGGCTTAACCTCTAATTTAGGCAGTCGAAATTTTGAACAACAAAAATTAGCATCGGGTCAATTTTTATACGAATCAGTTTTAGAACAAGTAGCATCATGGGGTACAGCAGATCAAATTATGTTTGTGGTAGGAGCTACTAAAGCAAAAGAATTTGAAAGCATAAGAAAAATTATTCCATCGCATTTTATATTAGTACCAGGGGTGGGTGCGCAGGGAGGAAGTTTAGAAGAAGTTACTAAGTATGGGAAAAATAAAGAAATTGGGTTATTAGTGAATGCAAGTAGGGCCATCATTTTTGCGAGCAGCGAAAATGATTTCGCCGAGAAAGCAGCCCTGGTTGCACAACAATATGCACAGGAAATGAAGTCCTTGTTAATGTAAATGAATCGTTTCTCCTTCCGATTTTGAAATGACTAAGGTGGCAGCACTATTGCCAATGATATTGGTAATTGCACGAGCTTCGCTCATGAATTTGTCAACGCCTAATAAAAAGGCCAATCCTTCAATCGGTATTTTTTGAAGCGTGGCTAAGGTAGAAGCCAATACAATAAATCCACTTCCTGTCACCCCGGCAGCTCCTTTGGAAGTAAGCATTAAAATTAAAATCATCGTCACTATTTCGCCATTGCTTAATTGTACATTGTATAATTGGGCAATAAAAATAACGGCCATGGATAAATAAATGGAAGTACCATCTAAATTAAAGGAATAACCGGTGGGCACCACCAATCCTACTACCGATTTAGAGCAACCCATTTTTTCTAATTTGTTCATTAATGAAGGCATAGCAGGCTCAGAGGAAGAAGTAGCAAACACAATGAGCAATTCCTCTTTAATGCTTTTGATTAATTTAAAAATGGAAAGTTGATAATATTTCAAAATAAGACCAAGTACTATTACAATAAAAAAAGCCATGGTTAAATACATAGTGCCCATTAATTTCCCTAAAGGAATTAGTGTTTTTAAACCATATTTACCTATTGCAAAAGACATGCCCCCTAAGGCCCCAATGGGTGCTAGGTACATTACATATTTTAAAGCAATAAAAACATAATGAGTTAACCTGCCCAATTGATGAATGTATTTTTCGCGCTTGGTTAAAAAATTTAATATAAAACCGAGTAAGATGGCCAATAATAAAATTTGCAAATTGGTATTTTCTTTAACGATAGCCCATAAATTAAATTGAGTGGCTTGGGTATATTTGGAAGGATCTTGCATTTGCAATCCATCTTTATTAATGTTTCCTGGCTGAAGCCAAAGCGCTATAAAAACACCAATGGCTAAGGAGAGGGTACTCACTATTTCAAAATACACAAGTGATTTTATTCCAATGCGTCCCACTTTTTTCAAATCACCCATACTGGCTATGCCTAATGATACGGTAAGAAAAATGATGGGATAAGTAAAAATTTTAATAAGACTTATAAAATATTTAGCAAGCGGTTCTAGTTGAATGGCTACTGTAGGGTAATAGATGCCTAAGAGGACACCCGCAATAATGGCAAGTAAAACGTAGAAACTTAAGTGGGTGATTACTTTTCGCATGTTAATTATTGTTGTTGTAAATATACTTTTTTACTCCCGTTTCTGTTACCTTTGTAATAGATTGTTTATTACCTAAAAGTATTCATTATGGCAGTTAGAACCGACTTATTTGAATCGCCCGACTATTATCAATTAGATGAATTGCTTACAGAAGAGCAACTCATGGTGCGTTCGGCAGTAAGAGAGTATGTAAAAAAAGAAATCTCACCCATTATAGAGGACTATGCACAAAGAGCTGAATTCCCACAACAAATTATTAAACAATTGGGGGATATGGGTTGTTTTGGTCCAACCGTTCCAGTGGAGTATGGTGGAGGCGGATTGGATTATATCAGTTATGGTATTATGATGCAGGAATTAGAAAGAGGAGATAGCGGTGTTAGAAGTACAGCCAGTGTACAAGGTTCTTTGGTGATGTTTCCTATTTATGCTTATGGCAATGAAGCACAAAAGAAAAAATATTTACCTAAGCTAGCTTCCGGGGAATGGTTGGGATGTTTTGGATTAACAGAACCCGATCATGGGTCGGATCCGTCTAGTATGTTAACCAATATTAAAGAAGAGGGGGACCATGTTATTTTAAATGGTGCCAAAATGTGGATCAGTAATGCTCCATTCGCGCAAGTAGCAGTAGTATGGGCAAAAAATGAAGCAGGAGAAATTATAGGTATAATTGTTGAAAGAGGAATGGAAGGATTTACAACACCCACTACACATGGAAAATGGAGTTTAAGAGCCAGCGCAACAGGGGAATTGGTTTTCGATAATGTAAAAGTGCCTAAAGAAAATATATTACCCAATGTAAAAGGATTAAAAGGGCCTTTGGGTTGTTTAAGCAAAGCTAGATATGGGATTGCATGGGGCGCATTAGGTGCTGCCATGGATTGTTATGACACTGCTTTACGTTATAGCAAAGAGCGTATACAATTTGACAAACCCATTGGTGCTTTTCAATTGCAACAAAAAAAGTTAGCAGAAATGATTACCGAAATCACCAAAGCGCAATTGATGGTTTGGAGATTAGGGGTATTAATGAATGAAGGTCGTGCTACTCCTTCGCAAATAAGTATGGCCAAGAGAAATAGTTGTGAAATAGCTGCACAAATAGTGAGAGATGCTCGACAAATGTTAGGTGGAATGGGCATTACAGGAGAGTATTCCATAATGAGGCATATGATGAATCTAGAAAGCGTGATCACCTATGAAGGAACCCATGATATTCATTTATTAATTACAGGAATGGACATAACCGGATTTAACGCGTTCAAATAATATTTAATTACGAAGAAGCGCAACAGTATGGCTGCAGAAAAAATATTTTTAATTGGCATGATGGGTTCTGGAAAAACATTCTGGACAAAAAAAATTGCTAAATGGATTAAATCTGCAGGGTATGATTTAGACGATTTAATTGAGATGACCGAAGAAAAAACGATCTCCGAAATTTTTGAAGAAGACGGGGAAGATTATTTCAGAAAATTAGAAGCTAAAATATTGAGATGGTTCACGGAGAAAAAAAAGTACGTGTTGGCTGCTGGAGGAGGTACGCCTTGCTATCATGAAAATATGAATTGGATGAAAAAAGAAGGCATCGTAATATGGTTGGACGAATCGGTGGAAATATTGGTGCAACGTTTAGCGTTAGAGAAAGCGCATCGTCCTTTAATTGCTCATTTATCTAATGAAGAGATTGCACTTTTTCTTCAACAAAAATTAGTGGAGCGACACGCTTATTATCAACAAGCCAATTATCGATTAACATCTGATCAAATTTCAGAATCGGGTTTGAAAAAGTTAATCTTAAAACATGCATCGTAAAATAATTAGCTGGGGATTGTCTTTTGCAGCTTTGTCTGTATTATTAGGTGCATTTGGTGCGCATGCATTAAAAGCAATAGTGAGTAGTGATCAATTACAAATATTTGAAACAGGGGTAAGGTATCAATTTATGCATGCAATGGCCCTTATTGCTTTATCTATTTATAGCCATCGACGGGACCTTGGCATTAGGGAACAAAAAGGGATAGGATGGGCTGCTCATTTTTTTATAGTGGGTAATTTTTTATTTAGCGGTTCCTTGTACATTTTGACTTTGCTTTCTAGCGCAGATTATCCATGGATACGTTTTATAGGTCCCATCACACCCCTAGGCGGTTTGTGTTTTATACTAGGTTGGTCTTTTTGGCTGAGGGCGGTTTATCTTGATAAAGTGGATAAGTAGGCACTACTTTTTTCAATTTTACACATTCGCTAAAATTCCTTTTTCTTCCTATTGGGATAACTTATATTTGTTTCCATGGCAAATACCCTAAAAAGTAAAAAAGAACCCAAGGTTACAGGTGAAGCACTAAATCCTGACAAAGAATCTGATGTATCAGTTACAGAAATTGTAAAAGACGAACGTACTTCTAAAATTGGCGGGGCTATTAGTTTGCTAATTACCTTATTTTTATTCGTCGCATTTACTTCCTATTTATTCACTTGGCAGGAAGATCAGGACATGGTGCAACTTTGGCGAACGCACCTTTTTACAGTGAATGATTTGAAGGCGAATAATTTGATGGGCTATTTTGGCGCTTTTATTGCATATCAAATTATATTTAATGGTTTTGGTATACCTGCTTATTTATTGTGTTCCTTCTTTTTTGTACTGGGTGTAAATTTATTTTTTACAAAACCTATTTTTAGTTTGTGGAGAAATCTACGTTATGTAATTATTGGTTTACTGGTATTAAGTACCTCATTTGCCTTTGTTACTCAAGGGGCTTTATTTTCTTGGGGGGGAGCATTGGGGGAATATTGTAATAGCTGGTTGATTAAATGGATTGGTAGTTTTGGAACTGGTTCATTATTAGTAGTGGCAGGGTTGTGTTATATTATCTGGAGATTTAATCCCATTTTTAAGGTGCCCAGTTTAAATTTTTTATTACCTAAGAAAAAAGAAGAAGCTTTCGTAAGTGAGGATACGGAAGAAGCGGTGAAACAAGAATGGGATTTGAATGCGCCGGAAAATAAACAAGAGGCGGCTTCTTTTAGCGCGAATACTTTAAAAAATGAAACAAATCCTACTGATGCATCTAACGAAACTTCCTTTGATGAAATTGAATTGGTAGAAGAACCTAATAATATTCCACATATTGAATTGGCGCCCACTTTAAAAGAGGAGCCTGTTGAAATTTTAGAGCCAAAAACAAATATTGAGGATTTTAATGGAGAACTTTTAGAGGACTTGGATTTAGAAATAAAAGAGGTGGCTAAAGAAGTGATTGTTCCTGTAGGTAGTATTGGTTCTCAATATGATGCCACTCTTGATCTAAAAAATTATAAGTACCCACATTTGAATTTATTAGAGACTCATGGTTCTGAAAAAATTGTACAAGACCCCGAGGAATTAGAAACGCATAAAAATCAAATCATTGCCACGCTTAAAAATTACGATATAGCCATTCAACGAATAGCAGCAACGGTAGGGCCTACAGTTACTTTATATGAAATTGTACCAGCACCGGGCGTGCGTATTAGTCGTATCAAAAATTTAGAAGATGATATTGCTTTAAGCTTGGCTGCATTGGGTATACGTATCATAGCGCCAATACCTGGTAAAGGAACCATTGGTATAGAAGTACCTAATATTAGAAAGTCGGTGGTGAGTATGAAAACCTTATTGGCCAGTGAAAAGTTTCAGACGAGTAAGTTTTCATTGCCTATAGCCATTGGCAAAAAAATTGACAATGAAAATTTCATAGTCGATTTAGCGAGCATGCCACACTTGTTAATGGCAGGAGCGACAGGACAGGGAAAATCGGTGGGATTAAATGCCATTTTAGTTTCATTATTATATAAGAAACATCCTTCACAATTAAAATTTGTATTGGTAGATCCGAAGAAAGTGGAACTAAGTTTGTATCGAGTGATCGAAAAACATTTCTTAGCAAAATTACCTGGGGAGGAAGATGCTATTATTACGGATACTAAAAAAGTCATCAATACTTTAAATGCATTATGTATTGAAATGGACAATAGGTATGATTTATTAAAAGAAGCAGGTTGTAGAAATATCAAAGAATACAATGAGAAATTTACATCCAGAAAATTAAATCCAGAAAAGGGACATCAATTTTTACCTTTTATAGTTTTAGTAGTGGATGAGTTTGCCGATTTAATTATGACTGCGGGTAAAGAAGTAGAAATGCCTATAGCCCGTTTGGCACAGTTGGCAAGAGCAGTTGGGATACATTTAATTATTGCCACACAAAGGCCAAGTGTTAATATTATTACAGGAACTATTAAAGCAAATTTCCCTGCACGTATTGCTTTTAAAGTGTCAAGTAAAATTGATAGTAGGACTATTTTAGATGCTGGTGGGGCCGAACAATTAATTGGTAAAGGAGATATGCTCGTTAGTTACAATGGAGAAATTACTCGTTTGCAATGTGCTTTTGTGGACACGCCCGAAGTGGATCGAGTATGTTCCTTTATTGCAGAACAAAAAGGATACCCTCAAGCATTTTTATTACCTGAATACATTGATGAAAAAGAAATGGATGCAGGTAATTTTGATTCTGGTGCCAGGGATGTTTTATTTGAAGAGGCTGCAAAATTGATTGTTCATGCGCAAATGGGTTCTACCTCACTTATACAAAGAAGAATGAAATTGGGCTACAATAGAGCCGGCAGGTTGATGGATCAATTAGAATCAGCTGGGCTAGTTGGTCCAAGTCAGGGTAGTAAGCCTAGAGAGGTTTTATACAAAACGGAGGCGGAATTGAACGTTTTTTTACAAAACCTATAACTAAGTTATTCTTTTATTAAATTTCTTCTCAAAAAGGTCATTCAAAAGGCCATTAGACCTTAATTCGTTATTTTTGTCTTATACGAGCTTATTAAATCGATTACAATGAGATTACTCTATCTTTTATTTGCCTTTTTGCCTGTTGTAAGTGTAACTGCCCAAAAAGACAATCAGGCAAAGACCATTTTGGATCAAATTGGGACTAAAGTAAAGGGGGCTAAAGGAGTTTTGGCGAGTATTCAATTGGTTTCCCAAAACAGCAAAGGGAAGGCCCTAGGAACCAAGACAATCAATTTAAAAATGAAAGGCGATAAATATGTGCTGAAGCAAGGGTCTACAGAGATCCTATGTGACGGTTCCAAAATTTATAATTTTGACGGGGTCAATACCATTTCCAAGTCAAATGTTGCGGAGTCGGATCAGGCCTTAAGTCCACAAAAATTATTATCAGGTAGCTACGATAAAGACTTCAATTACAGCTTATTAAGTCAAAATAATTCATTTGCCACCATTGAACTCATTCCCCTAGATAAACGTAAAAATTTTCAAAAAGTGACCCTGGTGATCGATAAACTTAAATCGGCACTTTCTACAGCTTCTATTTTGGATAAAAGCAATAATAGCACTTTTGTAAAAGTCCTATCTATAAACTATGGGGTGGTATTGGTGGATAAGCTATTCCTGTTTGATCGCACGAAATACCCAAAAAACGTGGAAATTTTTGATTGATTTACGCCTTTTCCACGTATCTTCGCAGCCGAAATAAAAAATAAAACCGTGGTTAACAGTTAACTACAAAAAAAGAAGTTTTACAATGGCTACATTAACAAAAGAAAAAAAAGCAGGCATTTTTGCCGAATTTGGCGGAAAAGCAACCAACACAGGTTCAATTGAAGGACAAGTTGCTTTATTAACCGAGCGTATTGCGCATATTTCAGGTCATCTGAAAGCGAATCACAAAGACCATTCTACCCAAAGAGGTTTAATGCAATTAGTGGGTCAGCGTAAGCGTTTATTGGTTTATTTACAAAAACATAACCTAACTGGTTACCGCGCGCTAATTGAAAAATTAGGTTTAAGAAAATAATCAACAAGAACAAATTATAGGCTGTCCCAACTGTACAACACGGTTGGGATTAGTCGTTTATATACTATCGATTCTTTAAAGAAAAGATTTAAAAAAAATTAACATGTTATCACAACCCAAATCAGTAAAATTCGAAATAAATCCTGGACAGGAAGTGTTTATCGAAACCGGAAAATTAGCTCGTCAAGCAGACGGTGCTGTTACCGTAAGACAAGGAAATTGTATTTTATTAGCGACTGTTGTTGCCAATAAAGATCCAAGAGATGGTCAAGACTTTTTTCCTTTAAGTGTAGACTATCAAGAAAAATTTGCATCAGCAGGTCGTATCCCAGGTTCTTTCTTTAAAAGAGAAGCCCGTTTAAACGATTATGAAATATTAACCAGCCGCTTAATTGATCGTGCTTTGCGTCCTTTATTTCCTGAAGATTATTTGTGCGATGTGCAAGTTCTTATTTCATTAATATCAAGCGATGTAAATGTAATGCCCGATTCATTAGCATGTTTAGCTGCTTCAGCGGCATTGGCTGTTTCTAATATTCCTATTAAAGAAATTATTTCAGAAGTTCGTATAGGGCGTATTAAGGGTGAATTTATTATTAACCCTTCTAAAGAACAATTGGCTATTTCTGATTTTGAATTTTTAATTGCTGCTACTGAGAAGAATTTGATGATGGTAGAAGGTGAAGCAAAAGAATGTTCTGAAGAAGAACTGGTTCAGTGTTTAGAAATCGCACACGAAGCTATTCGCAAACAAATTAAAGCACAAGCGGAATTAAGAAAAGTAGTAGGCATCACCGAAGTGCGTGATTACAAAAAACCGGAACAAGACGAAGAAATTAAAAATAAAGTATACGCTTTTGCAAAAGCAAAAGTAAATGCCATTGCTGAAATGGGTTCTGCTAAGCATGAAAGAAGCGATGCGTTTACTGCATTGAAAAAAGAAATTATTGAACATTTAGGAACTGAAATAACCGACTTGCAAAAGAAATTAGCAGGTAAATATTACGAAGACCTTAAGTGGGAAGTAGTAAGAGATATGATGGTAGACAAACGTATTCGTTTAGATGGCCGTCAATTAGATCAAGTTCGTCCATTGGCGATGGAAGTAGATCCACTTCCTACACCGCATGGTTCTTCTTTATTTACAAGAGGAGAAACTCAATCACTAACCACAGTTACTTTAGGAACTAAGTTAGATGAGTTAATGCAAGAGACTGCGGCAAGTGCTGAATACACTAAATTTTTCTTACACTATAATTTCCCGCCATTCTCTACAGGAGAAGTAAAAATGATGCGTGGAGTAGGACGTCGTGAAGTAGGTCATGGTAATTTAGCCATGCGTTCTTTAAAACAAATGTTACCAGATACAACTACATTCCCTTATACTTTGAGAGTTGTTTCAGATGTATTGGAAAGTAATGGGTCATCTTCAATGGCAACAGTTTGTGCTGGGTCATTGGCATTAATGGATGCAGGGGTACCAGTTCCTAAGCACGTGAGTGGTGTGGCCATGGGATTAATTTCAAGAGAAGATGGTAAATACGCCATCTTAACGGATATATTAGGAGATGAAGATCATTTAGGTGATATGGACTTTAAGGTAACAGGAACACGAGATGGTATTTGTGGTGTTCAAATGGATATTAAAGTGGACGGATTAAGCATGGACATAATGCGTGAAGCTTTGTCTCAAGCTAAAAAAGGTCGCTTACATATTTTGGATGCGATGTATGCTTGTATGCCAGCTGCTCGTGCAGATGTGAAACCACATGCACCAAGAATGGTGAAGTTGATTATTGATAAAGAATATATTGGAGCGGTAATCGGACCAGGTGGAAAGATTATTCAAGAAATGCAAAGAACTACTGGTGCAACTATTAATATTGAGGAAGTGGGTAACCATGGTGAAGTAAGTATCTTCTCTGCCAATAAGGATAGCTTGGATGCTGCTGTTAAATGGATTAACGGTATCGTTGCTGTTCCTGAAATAGGAGATGAGTACGAAGGGGTAGTGAAGGGTGTGAAAGAATTTGGAGCCTTTGTAGAATTCATGCCAGGCAAACAAGGTTTATTACACATTAGTGAGATAAGCTGGAAGCGCCTAGAAACTATGGATGGTATCTTTAACGAAGGAGATGTAGTAAAAGTGAAATTGGTTGGTTTGGATCCTAAAACAGGGAAGTTCAAATTAAGTCATAAAGCTTTATTGCCTCGTCCAGAGCAAGCGCCTCGTGAAGATAGAGGTCCTCAACAATAGAATTTTAGATAGATTCAATATAAATGCCCTGCTTCCAACGCGGGGCATTTTTTTGTGGCTAACTTTGTATAGTGTTCTTATGTTCAAGTTAAATTGGAGTAAATACTATTCCGTAGCGAACATTCGAGCGAAGCGAGCTGAGAGCCTAGGGATAGGTATTTATTCCAATTATTTCGGGCGACTAAAAAACAAAACCCATGTCTAAAGAATATATCCAAATAGCCTTCGATTTTGACCATCAGGAGCAGTTTGAAATGCTGGTGGCGCAACTTTCTGCCTTAGGATTCGAAGGCTTTAATGAGGAGGAGGCGAGCCAAGGCATTAATGATGGGGTGGAGATGGCCAATGAATTAGGCAAGGGGGCAGGTCATTGCAAAACTTATATATTAGCCACTGAATTTGAGGCTAAAAATATTGAAAATGAATTAGATATAATATTTAAACAACATAATTTAACTTATTCTAAATCAATTATTAAAGAGCAAAATTGGAATGCATTATGGGAATCTAATTTTGAGCCAGTAAGGGTAGGAAACTTTGTAGGTATACGCGCTCATTTCCATCCAAGTTTTGAACCAAAGGTCCAATATGATATCAAGATCACGCCCAAAATGAGCTTTGGAACTGGGCATCATGCCACTACATTTTCAGTGATCCAATTAATGGAGTCTATCAATTTTACAGGAAAGTCGGTATACGATTTTGGAACCGGTACCGGCGTATTGGCCATCCTAGCCGAGAAATTAGGGGCGGCTTCGGTTTTAGCAGTGGATAATGACGATTGGTGTATTGAAAATGCCACGGAAAATATACAAAACAATGATTCTAAATGCATTAAGATAAAAAAAGTAAGCTCTGCCCAGCAGGATGCCCATTTCGATGTAATTCTAGCGAATGTCAATAGGCATATTATTGAAGCCAATCTAGGGGAGATCACTCAATCAACAAGCTTAAATTCAATTTTAGTTTTAAGCGGCTTACTTATTGAAGATCAAGAAGATATAATAAAATTAACAACTTATTATAATTGGAATTTTATGAAAGCCAAACCTCTTAACGGCTGGGTTAGTTTAATGTTTAGTCGCTAATGTTAACAAAACATTAATTTTTTTGGTCGTATATTTGTCTCCCAAGAAAAACGTATGACAGAAATCATTCTTATTATCATAGCTTATTTAATAGGTTCTATACCCACTGCGGTTTGGATTAGTAAATCCGTTTTTGGAATTGATATCAGAGATTACGGAAGTGGAAATGCTGGTGCTACTAATACATTTAGAATTTTAGGTTCTAAATGGGGTAGTATGGTGATGTTGGTAGATGTAATGAAGGGTATTTTAGCTACCTCTTTATACATTTTTATACCCTACTATATAAACGATGAGTTAGCAAGAACCAATTTTATGATTGCATTGGGGATGATGGCTATTTTGGGCCATATATTTCCTATCTGGGCTAATTTTAGAGGAGGAAAAGGCGTGGCTACTTTATTAGGAATGGCTTTGGCCATACAACCTATGGTGGCATTAATCTGTTTAGTGGTTTTTTTAATCACTTTACTATCCACCCGCTTTGTATCATTAAGTTCTATGTTAGCCGGAGTGGCTTTCATGGTGCTTATTTTGTTCATCTTCAACGAGAGGGAAACAGTTTATCGCCTTTTCGCTATTATAGTGGCTTTGATGGTGGTAATTACCCATCAAAAAAACATCGGGAGACTACTAAGAGGCACAGAGAATAAATTGCCAAGTTTCAAAAACAGGATTAAGCGAAATTAAGTAGTCCATTCCATTTAGAATTTCGTAACTTCGTCGTCCTTTAAAAATTAACAGCTATGTCAGGTAATCAGAATATTTTGGAGAAATTGCAGTTGAAAGAAGAGAAAAATTTACTGGTTCAAGGGTTGCCTTCTTCTGTTGAGAAACAGTTTGCCAAGTTGTCCTATAATAAGAATTTAACGCCCCTATTAAAAGCTCGAAAAATTGACTTTGCCTTAATTTTTGCTATCAACCAATTGCAGTTGAACAATATTTTGAAAGAGGTTTTTTCTGCTTTACACCCAGAAAGTAAATTATGGATCGCTTATCCAAAAACAACCTCTAAAATCGTTTCTGACTTAAATAGAGATGCCAGTTGGGAGATATTATCAAAAAATGAATATGAAGCAGTTAGGCAAGTTACTTTAGACCATGTTTGGACTGCTATGCGTTTTAAGAAATTAGATCAAATTCCTAATAGAAATAGAACTTTTGTTGAATTTAAGTCGGCCGATATCAAAGTGGACGATTTTGAAAAGCGCCTTATTGCCCTTCCTATAGAATTAGATAAATTATTTACTGCACAAGAAGAGGCGAGAGAGTTCTTTACTTCTTTGTCTATCCTAAATCAAAAAGAATATTTAAGTTGGATTCAAGGGGCTAAGAAAGAAGAGACTAAACAAAAACGTTTAGAAGCTACTTTAGAAAAGCTATTAGCTGGGAAGAACAATCCTTCAGAGAAGTAATAACTCATATTTTTAAGGCTCCAGGTTTGGAGCCTTTTTATTTATTTAAAAATCACTGTCCCAATAGATTGGGTTAATTCACGCTCTACCTCTTTTAGATGTTTGTGAATTTGTAAAAGTTGTCCTTGTTCTTTTTCTGGAGCAGTTTCTAAATCTGATTGATTTTGACCAATCATCTTTTTAACTTTTCTCAATTTGAAATACATTAATCCTATTTCAATTTCTAGTATAAAATTCTTTTCTTCAACACGTTCTGGTTTTCCTAATTTCTCATTCCATCTTTGACTTAATTCGTGTTCAGGTTCAAACAAAGTGACTACCCATTTTTGAACTCGCTCGTCCTCGTGGTATTGTAATGTTTTACTGTTCGCTAACTTGCCTTCAGCGGTCCATTTTTTATAAGCGTCTATTAGATAAACCATATCTGCATTTTCTAATGGAAAAGATTCAATTTCTTCAAATACCCAGTCGGCTATATTTTTTTCTTTAGGTCCTTTTTCACTTCCATATTCTAACACTAGTCTAACCAAATTTCGCTCATGGGCTAAGTCTCTGTCAACAAATAAATCATTGTCATTTTCGGCGTTAGTTTCCTTGGGAAAGCTGGGCATTAGGATTGCAGCTTCATCATAAGACATCTTCTTTTCTTCTTTCACTATCTTATCCCGCTTGAACTTATTCACCAATTGCGTTAAACCTGTTTCATCTATGCGCAATAGGGAAGCACACTTTTTAACGTATTCTTGTAGTTTAGTAAAATCTTCGGGCTTATTTATTTTGCTGAGTGTTTCAGCAATTTGATTCACCAAAGTATTCTTCTTATTTAAATCGCCATCTACTTCTTTTAATTGCACTTCCAATTGAAATAAAACGAAATCCTTTTTTGCCGATTGTACAAAGTCTCTGAAAGCATCTGGCCCCACTTTATTTACATAACTATCGGGATCTTCCTTGTCTGGTATCAATACCAATTGCACATTCAAGCCTTCTTCCAAGGCCATGTCTAATCCACGTAGGGCGGCTTTTACACCAGCCGCATCTCCATCATAAATGATGGTTAAGTTTTGGGTGTATTTTTTAATGAGTCTTAACTGATCTATGGTTAAAGAAGTACCCCCACTGGCTACTACGTTTTCAATACCTGCTTGATGTAAGCTTACCACATCGGTATAACCTTCTACTAATAAACATTCATTCAATTTGTCTATAGCAGTTCTTGCAAAATAAGAACCATATAATATTCTACTTTTTACATAAATATCATTCTCGGGGGAGTTAATGTATTTAGGCGACTTATCGTTTTTCGCAATTTGTCTAGCGCCAAATCCAATAATTTTTCCAGTGGTATTGTGAATGGGAAAAATAATACGG
This sequence comes from Sediminibacterium ginsengisoli, assembly GCA_945865545.1. Classification (GTDB taxonomy): domain Bacteria; phylum Bacteroidota; class Bacteroidia; order Chitinophagales; family Chitinophagaceae; genus Sediminibacterium; species Sediminibacterium ginsengisoli_F. The sequence goes on from CAMBEQ010000009.1 coordinate 15,197, forward strand.
TCTCTATAATTATCCTGCCATTCTCCATTGCGTTCTACCACCAATCCTGTTTTTGCAAAAAGTTCAGGATTGAATTGATTTTGCAATAAGGCTTTGGCTAAAGTATCTTTATCTGAAGGGTTATAACCAATTTTAAATTTCTCCACTATAGGTTTTAAAAAACCTCTGTGTTGCATGTAACTTTGAGCGATCGTTTCACCTGCTTCTGTTTCCCAATATTGTTTGGCAAAAAAGTCCATGGCAAAATGATTAATCGCATATAAGCTTTCAGCCACTTGCTGTGCCATTTTTTGCGCAGGGCTGGTTTCTGTTTCTTCTACTTCAATATTATATCTTGCTGCTAACCATCTTAAAGACTCTACATAACTATACTTTTCATGCTCCATTAAAAAAGTAATCGTATTGCCACTTTTGCCACATCCAAAACATTTGTAAATTTCTTTGGCAGGGGAAACGGTAAAGGAAGGCGATTTTTCGTTGTGAAAAGGACAGTTCCCTATATAGTTGGTTCCTCTCTTTTTTAGTTTAACAAATTCACCCACGACATCAATAATGTCAATTCGGCTGGTGATTTGCTGTATGGTTTGAGAGGTAATCATGAAGGCGAAAATAACTAATCTTAGGGTGAAAATCTAGGGATAATAGGCCTATTCTTGGGTCGAAAACTCCATGTCGTCACTGTCCAGTAGTTCCCTTTCAATTTCTTCCATTTGGACGATATCCCAGGCCTCCGATTCGGTGGGGGTGATATTCATTAATTCAGCATATTCGGTCAAATCTAGCAGTTCTTGGAGGCTATTTGACAGGCAACAAATGACAAATGAGGTATTATTATCATAAAAGGCTTGTTGGGCATTGGCCAATTGCTCAATGACAGGAAGCTCCCAGCGAACTACCTTGGCAAAGTTAAGAACCAGGTTTTTTGGGGATGCAGCGCCTATTTTGGTAATTATTTCGGCCAATTCTGGCACGAGATTTGAACTAAGACTATTTTCAAGAAGGGTAATGACTGTAAACTTCTCCTTTTGTTCGGTTTGGTATTGCATAAGTGTTAACAATAAATGGTTAATAACAAGTAATACTTAACATACTTTAGGTCAAAAATATTCGTTATTCTTGTAACAGCTCCAATTAATTATATGGATAATAATTTTTCAACACAAGTTAAGGAAATCATCTCTTATAGTCGTGAAGAGGCATTGAGATTAGGAAATGACTTTATAGGGGCCGAGCATTTAATGCTTGGACTTATTAGAGATCAGGAAAATACAGCCATCAAGGTCCTAAAGCAATTAAATGTCAATTTAAGCGATTTAAGAAAAGAGATTGAATTAGCCGTAAAAGATAAGTCGGGTAAAAATGTAACGAATATCAATAGTTTGCCTTTAACCAAACAAGCAGAAAAGGTAATTCGTGTAACGGTATTAGAAGCAAAGGCTTTAAAAAGCCCGATGGTAGAAACAGAGCACTTGCTTTTAAGCATCTTAAAAAATAAAGAAAATATAGCTACTCAAATTTTAAATCAATTTGATATAGACTATGATTTGTTTAGAACCGAATTGGGTATTGTAGGGTCTAATCCTGCTCCAATGAATCCACCAAGTGCAGAATTTCCAGAAGAAGGGGAAGATGAGTTTGAAGAAGAAAAAAGAGGTGGATCGGGCTCGTATGGTGCTGCTTCAAAAGCAAAACCAGCAACGCCCAATAAATCAAAAACACCCGTATTAGATAATTTTGGAAGGGACATTACTAAGTTAGCCGAAATGGATTCTTTGGATCCCATTGTTGGTAGGGAAGCAGAAATTGAAAGAGTGAGTCAAATTTTAAGTAGACGTAAAAAGAATAATCCTATTTTAATTGGTGAACCTGGTGTGGGTAAAACAGCGATAGTGGAAGGGTTGGCTTTGCGTATTGTGCAAAGAAAAGTGAGTAGAGTATTGTTTGATAAAAGAGTAATATCATTGGATTTGGCCGCATTGGTGGCAGGAACCAAATACAGAGGTCAGTTTGAAGAGCGTATGAAAGCCATCATGACCGAGCTAGAAAAAAACAGAGACGTTATTTTATTTATTGATGAAATACATACCATTGTTGGTGCGGGCGGAGCAAGTGGTTCTTTAGATGCTTCAAATATATTCAAGCCTGCCTTAGCGCGTGGTGAATTACAATGTATTGGTGCTTCTACTTTAGATGAATACAGAATGCATATTGAAAAAGATGGTGCATTGGATAGACGTTTCCAAAAAGTAATTATTGAGCCACCTAGTGTAGCCGACACGATTATTATCTTAAATAATATCAAATCTAAATACGAAGATTATCACAGTGTGGTATACGATCAGGAAGCCATTGAGGCTTGTGTAAAGTTAAGCGACCGTTACATGACCGACCGTTTATTGCCAGACAAAGCTATTGATGTATTAGATGAAGTAGGGGCAAGAGTGCATTTGAAAAATATCAATGTGCCTTTGGACATTGTTGATTTAGAAAAACAAATTGAAGAAGTAAAGAACGAGAAAAATAGGGTAGTGAAAAGTCAACGTTTCGAAGAAGCAGCAAGCTTAAGAGATACCGAGAAAAAATTAGGAGAGGCTTTAGAAAAAGCAAAAACTAATTGGGAAGAAGATAGTAAGAATAAGCGTTTCCCTATTAACGAAGAGAATATTGCTGAAGTAGTGAGTATGATGACAGGGATACCTGTTAAGAGAATGGTAGAAGCAGAAACTACCAAGCTAAAAAAGATGACGGAAGAAATGAAGTCCGAAGTTATTGGTCAAGATGAAGCATTGGGTAAAGTGGTGAAAGCCATTCAAAGAAATAGAGTAGGTTTAAAAGATCCTAAAAAACCAATTGGTACTTTTATTTTCTTAGGTCCAACGGGTGTTGGTAAAACAGAGTTGGCAAGGGCATTGGCTAGAAATTTATTTGACTCAGAAGATTCTTTAATTAGAATTGATATGAGTGAGTATATGGAAAAATTCTCTGTAAGTAGATTAATTGGAGCGCCTCCAGGTTATGTAGGTTATGAAGAAGGCGGTCAGTTAACAGAGAAAGTGCGCCGTAAGCCTTACTGCGTAATACTTTTAGACGAAATTGAAAAAGCGCATCCAGATATTTATAATATTTTATTACAAGTTTTAGATGATGGTATTTTGACCGATGGCTTGGGCCGTAAAGTAGATTTTAAAAATACTTTAATTATCATGACTTCAAATATTGGAGCCCGCCAGTTAAAGGAATTTGGAGATGGCGTAGGTTTTGCAACGGCTACGCGTGTGCAACAAACCGATGAGAATAATAGATCTGTAATTGAAAAAGCATTAAAGAGAACTTTCTCCCCTGAATTTTTAAATAGAGTAGACGATGTAGTGGTGTTTAATTCATTGACTAAAGAAAATATTTTCTTAATCATTGACATTATTATGAAAAACGTATTAAGTCGTTTAGTAAATTTAGGGTTGAATTTAGTTTTATCAGAAGAAGCCAAAGGATTTATTGCAGATAAAGGCTATGATGTTCAATTTGGAGCAAGACCTTTACATAGAGCCATTCAGAAATACATTGAAGATCCATTAGCAGAAGAAATTTTAAATCATAGTGTTAAAGAAGGGGATACTTTAATGGGCGAATTAGACAAAGAAAACGGTAAACTCATTTTTACTTTGCAAAAAAAGGAAAAAGAGAAACTACCCAAGGCGCCAAAAGAAACTAAAGAAGACTAAGTCTATACAAATAAATAAAAAGGCCCTCCGAGTACTCCGGGGGCCTTTTTATTGGGAAATTATTTTTTCAGTCGAAACTATACAAATTTTGTTTACTGTTACCTCTTAATTTTAGTAATGGGTTAATGTTTATTCCCCCAACGATATCCTTTAGATTGCAGTCCAGCTAAATCTAAAATTCGGTGCACTACGGTATAAGCTACCTCCTCAATGGTTTTTGGGTTACTATAAAAACTGGGCGTAGCAGGACAAATTATGCCACCTGCTAATGTGATGGTTTCCATATTTTTTATATGTATTAAGTTATAGGGAGTCTCTCTGGCCACTAATATCAATTTTCTTCTTTCTTTTAAAATAACATCAGCCGCCCTAGTGACTAAATCATCACTCATTCCGCTAGCTATTCGACCAAGTGTGCCCATGCTACATGGAACCACGATCATCGTATTGTATTGAGCCGAACCGGATGCAAAAGGGGCATTAAAGTCATTTTTATGGTAAAAAGTAAATGGGTATTGGGTGTACTCTTGATGACCTAATTCTGTTTCCCATACTATTTTTGCATTATCACTCATTACAATGCCCACGGCCTCACATTGATTGGGCATGGCTACTAAACTATCCAATAAAGATTTTGCATAAATGGCCCCGCTAGCGCCCGTTATGGCAATGACAATTTTATTCATACAGTATTAACAAAAATAGGCACTAATTGTTGAATTCTAAACAGCCTAAGTATTTGCAGCTTAAATCTTGCATAAGATGGATTTTTATAATTAATTTACAGCAACCTTTTTGTGCTTTAAGCTAAGTATGGATTGCTCTGTATTTTTTAAACATTAGAAAGGGAAAATTTATTTTTTAAACCAATAGGAGGACCAAAACATGGATTTATTTTCAATAAAAAACAAGGTAATTATAGTTACAGGCGGTACAGGGGTACTTGGGGGCAGTTTTGTGATAGCCCTTGCCGAACAAGGGGCGACCGTAGTATTAATAGGTCAAAACGAAGCCATCGGAAACGAAAGAGTTGCTGCTTTGCAAAAGCAAGGTAAAGAAGCTTTATTTGTGGCAGCCAATGTATTGCAAGAAGCCGATTTAATAAAAGCTAAAAATACCATTATTGAAAAATATGGGAAAATTGATGGCTTAGTGAATGGAGCGGGCGGAAACTTGCCTGATGGAATATTGCCACCGGGGGAAGATGTTTTTAAAATGAATATAGAAGGCATGAAAAAAACAATGGACTTAAATTTATGGGGGACCATTTTGCCAGTTCAAGTGTTTGGTCCTGAAATTGCTAAAACGGGAGCGGGAAGTATTGTTAATATTTCTTCGGTGAATGCTAAAAGAACAGTAACTAGGGGATTAGGGTATAGTATGGGAAAAGCAGCGATTGATTTGTATACCAAATGGTTTGCTGTAGAAATGGCCAATCGATATGGAGATAAAGTGAGAATTAATTCCATTATGCCTGGATTTTTTCTGACCAAACAAAATAAAAATTTATTAACCAATGAAGATGGAAGTTTAACCGAAAGAGGAAACTTAATCATAAAAAATACACCCTTTAAACGATTTGGAAATCCAGATGAATTAGTAGGTGCTTTGGTGTGGTTGTTAAGTGATGCATCAAAATTTGTGACTGGAATGGATATTGGGGTGGATGGAGGCTTTACCATTAACTCTGGAGTTTAATTATTAATACATTATGTATAAAAATTGTCCTTCTTATCAATCTGTTGGGTATAACATGGAGCAAACCATGCGTTGGTATGGTCCAAAGGATCCAGTAAGTTTATCCGATATAAAACAAGCGGGTTGTTCTGGGGTGGTCACTGCACTGCATCATATACCCAATGGGGAAGTTTGGACAATAGAAGAAATCAATAGTAGAAAAAAAATAATTGAAGCCATGGGGCTTCAGTGGAGTGTAGTGGAAAGTATTCCAGTGCATGAATCCATTAAAACACAAACCGGTGATTTTAATAAGCATATTGAAAATTATAAACAAAGCATTCGGAATTTAAGTCAATGCGGTATTTCAATTGTGACCTACAATTTTATGCCTGTGATGGATTGGACCAGAACCAATTTAGCATTTCCTGTGGAAGATGGATCTTTGGCGGTAAGTTTTGAGATGTCTGCTTTGATTGCATTTGATTTATTTATATTAAAAAGAAAAGATGCAGAAAAGCAGTACACGCAAGAGCAAATTGCAGCTGCTAAAAATAAATTTGAAAATGCAACAGCGGATGAAAAGAATACAATCAAAGTTAATATTATAAAAGGCTTACCTGGAAGTGAGGAAAGTTTTACCATAGAAGAATTTGCTACTGCTTTAAAAACTTATGATGGGATAGATGCGGCAATCTTAAGAAAAAATCTAATTTATTTTTTACAACAGGTCGTGCCTGTGGCCGAAGAAGTGGGGGTGAAAATGGTTATCCACCCCGATGATCCTCCATATCCAATTTTGGGTTTGCCTAGAGTGGTAAGCACCGCTTCTGATTTAGAATTGTTATTTAATGCGGTCCCTTCTTTAAGTAATGGATTGTGTTTTTGTACCGGGTCTTTGGGAGTAAGAGCTGATAATGATTTGCCAGCGATGGTCAAGCAATTTGGCCAAAGAATCAATTTTTTGCATTTAAGAAGTACCAGAAGAAATGAAGTAGGTGATTTTTTCGAAGACAATCATTTAGAAGGGGATGTAGATATGTATGCAGTGATCAAGGAAGTGGTCGACATCATGCAAGAGCGAAAAATAAGTATTCCTATGCGACCCGATCATGGACATCAAATGTTAGATGATTTAAAAAAGGTAACCAATCCAGGATATTCGGCCATTGGACGATTAAGGGGCTTGGCAGAACTAAGGGGGTTGGAATTGGGTATTTTAAGAACTAGGAATAATTAGTAAAAAGTAAAAAAAGTAGGACTAATAAAAATAATTTCATGGCAGTAGCTAAAAACAATACCATTATCAATGATTCTTTTTTATTAGAAAGTAAATTAGCGAATCAATTGTATCATCAATATGCTGCAGGGTTACCTATTATAGATTACCACAATCACTTATCTGCAAAAGACATTGCACAAAATAGAAATTTTAAAACCATTACGGAGATTTGGCTTAAAGGGGATCATTATAAATGGAGGGCCATGCGAGCGCTGGGGGTTTCGGAAAAATTTATTTCAGGAAAAGCCAATGATGAACAAAAGTTTTTAGCATGGGCAAAAGCTTTGCCACAAACTTTACGTAATCCACTTTTCCATTGGTCCGTCATGGAATTAAAAAATACATTTGGGATAGATGCCTATTTAAATGAACAAAATGCTTTGTCTATTTATAAAAATACCAATAAGCAATTGCAAAAAAAGGCTTTAAGTACCAAAGGCATATTAACCCAGTATAAGGTGGAGTTAGTGGGGACCACCGATGATCCCTGTGATGATTTAAAATACCATCAACAAATAACCAAAGACAAGTTTGCTATAAAAGTGCTACCCACTTTTAGACCCGATAAAATTTTTAACATTCGAGATCAAGTGGCTTTTAAAAATTATGTAAAGGAATTAGAGCAGGCTAGCCAAATGAAGATCAATTCTATTGATACTTTATTGGTAGCGCTTAAAAAAAGAGTGGACTATTTTCATGCGCATGGTTGTAAAATTGCTGACCATGGCTTGATCCATTTGCCAACCAACTTAAATAGAACCAAAGAATTGGAGGCTGCTTTTGTGGCTTTTCTTCAAAATAAAAAAGCTTCCAATTTCGAGCAAGCCGATCAATTTGTGGGGGTAGTATTAGTGGCTTTGTCTAAAATGTATTGTAAGCTCGGATGGGTACAGCAATTTCATTTAGGGGCCATCAGGAATAACAATACCTATTTACAAGAACAAATTGGGCTGGATGCTGGAGCAGATTCTATGGGCGACTATCCGCAAGCAGTGAACTTGTCTAATTTTTTAAATACATTAGAAAAAACGGGTCAATTGTCTAAAACCATTTTATACAATTCTAATTCAGCAGACAATGAAGTGTTTGCCACCATGTGCGGTAATTTTAGTGAAGCCGGCGTCAAAGGGAAAGTTCAATTTGGATCTGGCTGGTGGTTTTTGGATCAAAAAGATGGAATAGAAAAACAACTCAATGCTTTATCCACGATGGGGGTATTGTCCACATTTATAGGCATGACCACGGATAGCAGAAGTTTCTTATCTTATTCAAGACATGAATATTTTAGAAGAATACTTTGTAATTTATTGGCCAAAGAAATGGAAGCAGGCTTATTGCCTAAAGACGAGGCTTGGATAGGAAAAATCATACAAGACATATGTTATTACAATGCAAAAAAATATTTTAATCTGTAACTATGGATAAAGTATTTTGTTTTGGAGAAATTTTATTGCATTTTTCGCCCAAGGTTAACTCCGATTTTATAGCCGATCAAAATATGCCATTTTGCTTAGGGGGTGCAGAATTAAATGTAGCCACGGCCTTAGCTAATTGGGAAGTACCTGTTGCGTATGGCACTGCCATGCCTGATAATTTTTTATCCAAAGCGATTACTACTAATTTATCTGCTAAACATATTGATACTTCGCCCATCCATTTTTCTGGTAATAAAATGGGTGTTTTTTATTTAGCCGAAGGTATGGATATGAAAAATGCGGCGGTTGTTTTTGATCGAGCAGATTCTTCTTTTTCTAATTTACAAAAAGGGATGATTGATTGGAAAAGGCAATTGCAAGGTATTGGATGGTTTCACATCACTGCTATTTCCGCCTCCCTAAGTACTTCTGCTACTGGAGTTTGTTTAGAAGCATTGGAAACAGCTTCTGCAATGGGTATTCCTATATCTATTGATTTAAATTATCGACCTAAATTATGGCAATACGGAAAAACTACAAAGGAAGTGATGCCTGAACTGGTTCAGTATGCCAATGTGATTATGGGTAACTTATGGGCCGTAGAAAAAATGTTAGGGGTAACATCTACCATCAAAGAAAGTGCTGGTTGTTCTATAGACCAATTAAATAACGCGGCAAAAGAAAGCATGCGTGAGCTAAGTGTACTTTATCCTAAAGCGCGTCATATTGCCTATACGTTTAGATTAGAGAATGAATATCATGGGGTATTACAACAAGAGGATCAATTCTTTATTTCAAAATTATATGCATTAGATAATATTATTAATATTGTGGGTAGTGGAGATTGTTTTATGGCTGGATTAATTTTTGCTATTCAACAAAATAAATTACCACAGGATATAATAAATTTTGCCGCTGCAGCGGGGGTAGGTAAATTATATGAATTAGGTGATGCGACCCATCAAACCATTGAACAAATTAAAAAAAGGATGTCATGAAAACAGAAAATCAAATGATCGATTTGGTGAAATCATTAGGTGTATTGCCTTTATTTTACCATCAAGACCCTAATGTGTGCGTGGAAGTGGTTAAAGCATTGTATCAAGCAGGAGTAAGATGCGTAGAATTTACCAATAGAGGCGCCGCCGCACTCGAGAATTTTAAAATGATATTAGAAAATAGAAAACAATACTATCCTGATTTACTATTGGCCATTGGAACCATCCATACACAAAAGGAGGCACAAGCCTATATTGATGCAGGTGCCGATTTTTTAATTAGTCCTTTTTTTGATCAGGCTGTTGCCGATACGGCTTATTTGCATAAAAAATTATGGATACCAGGATGTATGACGCCCTCAGAAATACATACTGCGGAGACAGCGGGTTGTGAGTTGGTTAAACTATTCCCTGGTAATGTATTAGGGCCTGGATTTGTATCAGCCATCAAGCCCTTATTTCCCAACTTGCATTTTTTAGTTACGGGTGGTGTAGATACTTCAAAAGAAAACTTAGAGGCTTGGTTTAAAGCAGGGGTGATAGGAGTGGGAATGGGAAGTAAATTAATTACAAAGCAGTTAATGGACTCAAATAATTACGATTTCATTGAAAAGGAAACTTCTAAATTGCTTACCCTCATAAAGTCTATAAAATAATATCCATGTCAAATAAATTCATAGGAAGTTATCGTTGGACTATCTGTACATTACTTTTTTTTGCTACTACAGTTAACTATTTAGATCGACAAGTTTTAAGTATACTTAAACCAGTTTTAGAAAAAGAGTTTGATTGGAGCAATAGTGATTATGCAAATATTGCCTCCGTTTTTCAATTTGTATATGCCATTTGTATGTTATTTGCTGGCAGAATCATTGATAGATTAGGTACTAAATGGGGATATGCTTGGGCCATAATCATTTGGTCCTTTGGAGCCATTTTGCATGCATTTTCAGTACCTATGGGAACAGGAATTGCTACTGTACTTGGCTGGATGGGTATTGTAGCAGTACCCGTTTCTATTGCGGGATTCATGTTTTCAAGAGCAGTGCTGGGTTTTGGAGAAGCAGGGAATTTTCCTGCGGCTATTAAAGCTACTGCCGAATACTTTCCTAAAAAAGAACGTGCTTTCGCCACTGGCATATTTAATTCAGGATCCAATGTGGGCGCTATTTTAGCACCCTTATCTGTTCCATGGATCGCTAAAAATTGGGGTTGGGAATCTGCTTTTATAATTATTGGGGCAGTGGGTTTTTTATGGTTAATTTTTTGGTTTATTTTTTATGACAAACCCAATGAGCAAAAAAGAATTTCGCAAGCTGAGTTGGAATACATTCATGCCGATCTGGAGACTGAAACTATTATTACAAGTGAAAAGCCATCCCAAAAAATTACTTGGGCAACCTTATTAAAGTACAAACAAACCTGGGCTTTTGCCATTGGAAAATTTTTAACGGATGGGGTTTGGTGGTTTTTTTTATTTTGGTTGCCTAGTTATTTAAAAGATCAATACAATATGGAAGGCACACAAATCATACTGCCTTTATCCGTATTGTACAGTTTAACCATGATAGGCAGTATTGGTGGTGGATGGTTTCCTACCTATTTTATTAATAAGGGGGAAAAACCTTATGAAGGGCGTATGAAAGCCATGTTACTTATTGCCTTTATACCACTAGTTGTATTAGCCGTTCAGCCATTGGGCTATCTTAGTTTTTGGATCCCTGTTCTTTTTATTGGTATTGGAGCATCTGCCCATCAAGCATGGTCAGCTAATATATATACGACGGTTTCCGATATGTTTCCAAAACGTTCTATTGCAACAGTGATTGGCATGGGGGGGATGGCAGGTGGATTGGGTGGTGTAGTTGTATCAAAAATTGGAGGTTGGTTGTTTGATGCCCATAAATTAAATGGGATTCATCAAGCCTTTAATTTGGCTTCTGAAAAAGGGCTCACCCTTTATTTACAAAAAGTAAATGCATTAAATAATATGGATGCAAAAGGGATCGCGATAAAACTTTCTGAAAAAGAGTGGTCTCATTTGCCTGATAAAATTCTACAACCAATTCAAGCTATGGATCCCATCCATTTTGAACAATTTAGGTTGCTCCAAAAGCAATTGATTCAACAAGAAATGTCAACTGCTTATGGGTATATGTTTGTTTTTTGTGCTACTGCTTATTTATTGGCTTGGCGTATCATGAAATGGTTGGTACCGAAAGAAAAATTAATTAACTTACCGTAATATATTAAATGATTTATGAAAAAATGTACTTGGTGGATTGTAGGGTTTTATTTTTTTAATGTTACTAATGTAGTGGCGCAAAATAATGTTGAATCTTTATTCAACGGAAAAGATTTAGCTGGTTGGGTGCAATACAATGGGAAAGCAAAGTATACAGTTGAAAATGGCGAACTAGTTGGAAGAACTGTCATGAATGAACCCAATAGTTTTTTATCTACTGAAAAGCAATATGGCGACTTTATTTTAGAATTAGATTTTAAAGTAGATGTTCATATGAATTCTGGAATACAATTTAGAAGTGAGTTGAATGACCTTAACGACCATTGCGAAGTAACTGATCAACACACCCCCAATCGAGTACATGGTTACCAAATGGAAATTGATCCTTCTGCTAGAGCATGGAGTGGAGGCATTTACGATGAAGCAAGAAGGGGATGGTTGTATCCCTTAGAATACAATAATGCTGCTAAAACTGCATTTAAAAATAATGCTTGGAATCATTATAAAATTGAAGCCATCGGCAATAGTATTCGCACTTGGGTCAATGGCGTGGCTTGTGCGCATATTATTGACAATATGACTTTAAAAGGATTTATTTCTTTACAAGTGCATGAAATTGGGGATGCGAAAGATGCCGGTCAAGAAGTAAGATGGAAAAATATAAAAATCCAAACTAAAAATTTAAAACCAGCTGCTCCAGATAATTTATTTGTGGTGAATTTAATCCCTAATACCATTTCTGCAGATGAGCAAAGAAATGGAGTTCGCCTTTTGTGGGATGGAGTGAGCACCAAAGGTTGGAGAAGTGCGTATAAAACCACCTTCCCTGATAAAACTTGGTATATAAAAGAGGGTACTTTAAATGTAAGAGGAAGTTATGGTGGAGAAGCTGCTAATGGGGGTGATATTGTTACCTTGGAAGAATTTCATGCATTTGATTTACAATTTGAATTTCAAATTACAGATACCGCTAATAGCGGGGTAAAATATTTTGTGACTGAAAGGGAAAATAGTGGAGGATCTGCGATTGGCTTGGAATATCAAATATTGGATGATGATAAACACCCAGATGCGTTTTTAGGTTCTATAGGCAATAGAACCATGGCTTCTTTGTATGATATGATTCCTGCATTAAAAATTGGGGAAGGTCGAAGAGAAAAAATTCCTATAGGTCAATGGAATAGGGGGCGTATAGTTGTTTTTCCTGATGGAAAAATTGAACATTGGATCAATGGTTGGAAAGTAGTGGAATACCAAAGAGGGACTCAATATTTTTATGCGCTGGTGGCAAAAAGTAAATATGTAATTTGGAATAATTTTGGAATGGCCAATAAAGGGCATATCTTATTGCAAGAACATGGGTCACATGTTGCCTTTAGAAGTATAAAAATAAAAGAACTATAATAATCAATTGAAAAAATATTTAATAATTAAAGTATGAAAAATTCAAGAAGAAATTTTATAAAGCAAACAGCTAAAGCAACTGCAGCCACTTATGCAGCTACTTTAGGTTTTTCTGCTAAAAGCTATGCCAACATTATTGGCGCCAATGACAGAGTGCGTTTAGGGGTAGTTGGTTTTTCAGATAGATTTAGAGGGTCGCATTTACCTAGTTTTTTAGATCATTACAAAGAATTAAATTTTGATATAGTAGCAGTTTCTGATATTTGGAAAGTAAGAAGAGAAGAGGGAAAAGATATGTTAGAAAAAACATTTAATCATTCTATCAGGGCTGCACGTAACAATGAAGAATTATATGCAGGGAAGGATATAGATGGTGTCTTTATAAGTACGGCCGACTTTCAACATGCTATACATGCTACTGAAGCAGTAAATGCCGGTATGGATGTGTATTGTGAAAAACCATTTGCAGAAACGATGGAAGACAATCGAAATGCACTTAAAGTGATTAAAGCTTCGGACAGAATTGTACAAATAGGATCTCAAAGAAGAAGTGGGCCTAACTATAAAGCAGCCGCCGACTTTATACAATCAGGGAAATTTGGTCCTATTACTATGGTAGAATTAGCCTGGAATGTGAATCAACCTGGCAGATGGAGAAGACCTGATTTGGTGGCGAAGTGTAAGGAAGAAGATTTAGATTGGAATCGTTTTTTATTAAATAGACCACATGAAGATTTTGATCCGAGAAAATATTTAGAATACCGCTTGTTTTGGCCTTATTCTTCTGGGATGCCAGGGCAATGGATGAGTCATCAAATTGATACAGTGAATTGGTTTAGTGAATTACCTCATCCAAGAAGTGTTACTGCCAATGGGGGTGTTTATGTTTGGAAGGATGGGCGAAAAAATTGGGATACGACTACGGCTGTATTTGAATATGGGCCTTTAAATGAGGCAAGTCAAGGATTTCAAGTGGTGTTTATGTCACGTATGCACAATGGAGAGGAGAATCCATCAGAAATTTATTATTCCAATGGAGGAGAGTTGAATTTAGTAACCAATAAGGTATCTTCTAATGGAGGGCTTAAAGCAGGACCAGCAACAGCCATGCACATGCAACCGAATCTTTTATCCAATTATGATTTATCCAATAACGCAGCAAAAGTGGTCGCATCTGCAAATACAGGTGGAGATGTACTTACTTCAACGCATGTAAGAAATTGGATGGAATGTATTAGAAGTCGCAAACAACCCAATGCACCTGTTGAAGCAGGCTATCAACATTCTATTGCCACCATCATGACCAATGCTGCTTGTAAAACAGGGGCGAAAGTTACTTTTGATGAAAGCACACAGGAGGTGATGGCCAATGGCAAAATATTTAAGTATTAGTATGTAATACATAATACTATATAATTAAAAAACCTCGATGAAAATCATCGAGGTTTTTTTTAGTAATCACGGCAGCTTTATTGTTAATCAACTTTGTACATTTTCTCGTAATATTCTTCGGCCATTCTATTGCTATCAAATTGGAAACGCACATCTTTCATTCCATTTTGAGTAATTTGACGCCAAGTATCTTTTTGTTCATAATACATTGGTACAATTTGATCATTTAAAATTCTATACATTTCATCTAAATCATAATCGTCTTGTTGTTGCGTACTCATCTTCGCATAATCGGCCTTAGGGACAACAAAGCCATTGTTACCATGATTGATAAATTCTGGGATCCAACCATCATCCGTAGAAAAATTGACGGCTCCATTCATAGCAGCGGTCATTCCACTAGTGCCTGAAGCTTCTCGAGGTACACGCGGATTATTTAACCATACGTCTGAAGCTTGCTTCATTCTTTTACTCAAAGCCAATTCGTACCCAATTAACACGGCTACATTATTATAGTTCTTACTTAAGTGCACCAAATTATTAAATTGAGAAATAGCGGGATGATCTACTGGGTAGGGTTTACCTGCAAATATAATTTGTACAGGATATTTGGTATTTGAAAGAAGTTTTTCGAAACGTTCCAAATCCCAAGATATAAAGTCGGCTCTTTTATAGCCCGCAAAACGTCTGGCCCAAACAATAGTTAATACATTGGGGTCAAATACTTTTCCAGTTTGATCTGCCACAATTTCAAAAGCACGCTTTTTTAGATACATTTTACGGTCATCAAAAGCAGCGTCTTCATTGTTTTCAGCGAAACGATACAATTGCTTATCTGCCCAATAGCGCCAATTTTGTGCATTGGTAACATGGGTAATAGGGCAGATGCCCTCATATTTGCCCCAAAGTTCTCTACTTACATGCCCGTGTAATTCAGAAACGCCGTTTGCTTTTCTAGCAAAACGAAGTGCAGCTAAGGAGTGGTTGAATTGATCATCTTCGATACCGGTTAATTTTCTTACTTCATCCATACTCAAACCACAGAAATAGCCCATTTTATGACACAGATAAATATCGTGTTTTTCATTTCCAGCTTCTTCAGGAGTATGAGTGGTAAAAACCAAACGTTTTTTTACTTCGTCTAATGATTTGTATTTATTCAATAAATAAAAGGCAGCAGAAAATCCATGCGCTTCATTTAAATGGTATACTTCAGGATTAAAGTTTATTTCATCAATTAATTTGGCACCCGCCACGCCTAGTAAAATGAATTGAGCCACTTTGGTAGCCACATTGGCATCATACAAACGATGGGTAATGGTTTGAGATACGTAATCATTTTCAGGAAGGTCGGTACTTAATAGAAATAAAGGAGCGCTACAAAAAGTGTTAGGGGCTAAGTAAAATGCTTTCACCCATACTGGATGATCGTGAATTAATACTTGGTATTTAATGCCAGTATCTTCTAGGAAAGAATATATTTTTTCCATAAAAGTTACCTGTAAGGTTTGGTCTTGATTTCGGGCTTGATCGTAATAGCCATATTTCCATAAAATGCCAACGCCTATTAAATTCTGGTTCAATTCAAAAGCGCTTCTTAAATGTGACCCTGCTAAAAATCCCAATCCGCCACTATAAATTTTCAATGGTTGGTGTATCGCAAATTCCATAGAAAAATAAGCTGCCTTCTTTTTGAATTGATCATTGATAGCATAAGGCACTTGATAGTTTCTAAAACTCATATATACAGGTTTGGTAATTTGGCTGCAATATAATGGTATTTAAAGAAAATGTAATTAATACACATTAAACTGTGGATAACAAGCGTTTGCGGACTAGAATTGTGGATTATTTTTTCTTTTTTGACTTCCTTTTCTTGTCGTAGGTATCATTAAAGTAACAAGTCATATTCCGGTGGTTACCGCAATTGCCATCTTCTTTAATACTTATTCGATTACCCTGTATCTTAAAATGGATGATACAAGCGTCTCCTTTTTCTGAATAGGTGGCAGTATTTTTTGTAAAACTCATCAATCCTTTTAGTTCGCCTACACAATCTCTGTTTTCTCTTTCGAAATGCATGAAAAATTGATATTTACCTTGTACAGTATAGTCTCTTATGGAAATAAAATTTTTCGAATCTCTGCCATAATCTCCACTAAATGGATTGTTCATAGGTAGGGTGTCTAGCGGATTAATTACCTTACTATTTTCTGGTTTTTTATTGCTATCAAAATAGATAAGCCTAAAATCACTATCTATATAAGCCCAGCCCTTTTTTTCATAAGTCAATGAATTGTCGGCACTCATTTTGTTTTCTTCTACTAAAAAAGAGGGTTCTTTATTGATGTTCAAAATTTTACCATATTGTTTTGAACCTTTATTTTCATCTTTAAAATCGGTGATTACTTTATAACCCAGGTATTTATTTTTTTTGCTAAAAACAATGATACAAATTTCAAAATTATTGCTGTGTTGAATTCTAAAAAGTAAATAATATTCTTCTTCTTTTTCTATTTTAAATATGGGTTGTACTATCGCTTTTTTATCTTTTTTGCTAACGATGTTTTCTACAATAGAATCTGGTATAAATTGAGTCAAGGCTTTTCTGCCAATCACTAATGTGTCAGTATAGCGATTTAAATTGGTGTCGGCAATAGTAACCGGCAAGACGACCACTTTGAAAATTTTATTAAAATCGTTAATGGTAATAGGCGTATTCCCTGTTAAGTCTGTTTTTTCTTCAGAACAAGCCATCAATAAACAGACCAACCCAAAAAGGTAATACCTGCGCATGTTCATTTTTTTTGCTAAAATAGACTAACAAACCGATTTCCACAAAGCTTTTATCATTAAATTTACATATTAACAGGGGGAGAATATACTATGGTAGATAAGTCTTTAGATAATTTACATGAATCGGTGTCCATTCAAAATAAGAAAGGATGGCGTAAGCTTTTAGCGTTTATAGGCCCAGCTTACTTAGTAAGTGTAGGTTATATGGATCCAGGGAACTGGGCCACCGATTTACAAGGTGGGGCTAAATTTGGCTATCAATTAATATGGGTCTTATTGCTAAGTAATTTAATGGCCATTTTATTACAAAGTTTAAGTGCAAGACTAGGCATTGTACGTCGCTTAGATTTAGCACAAGCCAATAGAGCAACCTATCCTCCATTTATTAATTTTATATTATACCTTTTAGCAGAAATGGCTATTGCTGCAACTGACTTGGCGGAAGTATTGGGAATGGCTATTGGTATTAAATTATTAACAGGAATGCCATTAATGTATGGTACCATGATTACTGTTTTTGATACTTTTTTATTTTTATTTTTACAACGCTATGGAATACGAAAAATGGAAGCATTTATATTTGTATTAGTGGCCACTATAGGGTTTAGCTTTTTAATGCAAATGTTTATTGCAAAACCAGATTTGTCCTATGCTATAAAAGGATTTATACCAACCAATTTATCACCTGAAGCATTATACATTGCAGTGGGAATCATTGGAGCCACCGTAATGCCACATAATTTATACTTGCATTCTGCTTTGGTGCAAACAAGAAAAATTGAAAGAACTAGTAAAGGAATTCGAAAATCTATATTGTATAATTTTATTGATAGTGCAGTGGCTTTAAATGCGGCCTTTTTTGTAAATGCAGCAATATTAATTTTAGCAGCGACTGCTTTTTTTACAACAGGGAATACACAGGTGGCTAGAATTGAAGAAGCGCATTCGATGTTGGCCCCTTTATTAGGATCAACATTAGCACCTACTTTATTTGCAATAGCATTAATTGCAGCAGGGCAGAGTTCCACAGTAACGGGCACTTTGGCTGGACAGATTGTAATGGAAGGCTATTTGAAGTTAAGATTAAACCCATGGATAAGAAGATTATTGACTAGGTTAATCGCCATTGTACCCGCAATATTAGTTATTGGTATTATGGGAGAAGAGCATGTTGATGAACTATTGGTATTGAGTCAGGTTATTTTAAGTTTACAATTAGGATTCGCGGTAATCCCACTGATTCATTTCGTAAGTGATAAAACTACGATGGGTGAATTTGTGATTGGATGGAAAGTTAAATTAATGGCTTGGGTGGTCGCTAGTATTTTAGTTTTTCTAAATGGTAATTTAGTAGTTGGTTTTGTGACCAGTTTTTATCATGGAACAGGAAATAGTTTTTTAAAATTTTTACTTATTGTATTGGTTCTTTTATTTTTAGCATTATTGGTATACATTATTGTATATCCTATTTTCTTAAAAAGAAATCATGCAACAGTAGAAGAGGGTTTTCATGGAGAAATGATTGAATTAGATTGGACGCAGGAAGCACCAGTCAATAGAATTGCCATTGCTGTAGATTTCTCAGTAGCAGATGCAAGACTCATCAAAACAGCCATTCAACATGCACATCAGGCTACAGAATTTATTTTTATACACGTGGTTGAAAGCGCCACTGCTAAATATTTGCGAGAATCGAGTGATGACATTGAAACTAGAAAAGACCAGGCAAGGCTAGACACTTATGCGCATGCTTTGCAATTGAAAGGCTATAAAGCAACTACTTATTTAGGGTATGAGAATAGAGTAAAGGAAATTGTTAAGATGGTTGAAGCATATGACGCTAAGTTATTGGTGATGGGCGGTCATCGCCATCAAGGCTGGAAAGATTATATTTTTGGAGAGACCATTGAATCAGTTAGGCATAAAGTTAAAATTCCTGTCTTAATTGTGAACACCTAAAAGGGTACTAAAAGGCCATTTTACTAGCTAATAGCCGCTTTTTTTAATGCTATATTTTGTACATTTGTATACAAAATTTTAAACACTATGGGACAAAAAATAAAAGTAGCTAATCCAGTGGTTGAATTGGATGGAGATGAGATGACTAGAATAATTTGGAAATTTATCAAAGACAAATTAATTCTTCCTTATTTGGAGATAGATATTAAGTACTACGATTTAGGGATGGAATATCGTGACGAGACCAATGACCAAGTCACTGTTGACGCAGCCAATGCCATCAAACAATATGGAGTGGGCATTAAATGTGCAACTATTACGCCCGATGAACAAAGAGTAGAAGAGTTCAAATTAAAGCAAATGTGGAAGAGCCCTAATGGGACTATTCGTAATATATTAGATGGTACTGTTTTTAGAGAGCCTATTGTTTGTAGCAATGTACCTCGTTTGGTACCTAATTGGACTGCACCTATTTGTATAGGACGTCACGCTTTTGGTGACCAATATCGTGCCACCGATTTTGTAACCAAAGGAAAAGGTAAATTAACTATTAAGTTTGAAGGAGAAGATGGCACCAAGCAAGAATTTGAAGTATTTAATTTCAAGGGAGATGGGGTTGCTATGGCGATGTACAATACCGATGAAAGTATTTATGGTTTTGCACGTGCTTGCTTTAACCAAGCTATAGCAAAAAAATGGCCTTTATACTTGTCTACTAAGAATACAATTTTGAAAAAATACGATGGTCGTTTTAAAGATATATTCGAAGAAGTGTATCAAAATGAGTTTAAAGCGAAATACGCAGAAGCTGGAATTACCTATGAGCACCGTTTAATTGATGACATGGTAGCAAGTGCCTTAAAATGGAATGGTAATTTTGTATGGGCTTGTAAAAACTATGATGGCGATGTGCAATCAGATACAGTGGCACAAGGTTTTGGCTCATTGGGCTTAATGACTTCTACTTTAATTACACCCGATGGTAAAGTAATGGAAGCGGAAGCGGCTCATGGAACTGTAACACGTCATTTCCGTGAGCATCAAAAAGGAAATAGAACTTCTACTAACCCGATTGCATCCATTTTTGCATGGACAAGAGGATTGGAGTTTCGTGGTCAATTAGATAATAACCAAGCTTTAATTCATTTCTCTAAAGCTTTGGAAGAAGTGTGCGTAGAAACAGTAGAGTCGGGAATTATGACCAAAGACTTAGCGGTTTGTGTACATGGTAATAAGGTTAAACATGGTGATCATTATGTGTATACAGAAGAATTTTTGGACGCACTAGATTCGAATTTGCAAAAAAAGCTTGCTCAATAAAATATAGCAATCCTTTTTTGCAACTCTAATGATTTTAAATTTTCTGTGAAAATTTTGCAAAAAAAGCTTGCTCAATAAAATATAGCAATCCTTTTTTGCAACTCTAATGATTTTAAATTTTCTTTGAAAATTTTGCAAAAAAAGCTTGCTCAATAACTATTAAGTAAGCCTTAAAATATAAAAAGCCATCTCGAATGAACGGGATGGCTTTTTTAATCTGTGTAAATTAATTTACGCTTTTTTCATGCAGCCTTTTCCGCAATCATGTTTGCAATCTTTAGCACTACACATATGTCCTTTTTCTCCATGTTTGGGAATACATTCAGCACCATTTTTAGGACAAGCGTCAGTGCATTTGTGTTCTGCTTTATGACAAGCTGCAGTGCATTTGTCGGCAGCGAATGAAAAGTTAGCAGCCATTAAAAATAATCCAGCGAATAATATTTTTTTCATAGTTTAATTTAAGGTTAAAAATTATTTTATTAGTAGTAATCTACGAAATTGTTTTGGATTAGATTCAACTTAATGTGTTGTGTATTTGTTAAAAATGATTAAGTAGTTGAAAAGCTATTATTTTAAAACTTCTAAAATGGGTTTTCCAATGGAGCCACTAGGCATTTGAATGCCTAGTAAAGTACTAATTGTGGGCGCGATATCTGTCATATAGGTCATTCCATTCACCACTCCTTTTTTAATACCAGCGCCATACCATAATAAAGGAATATGTGCATCATAGTTATACAATACACCATGGCTGGTTCCTGTAGGGTAACCATCTACAACCCCTGACTTTGTCAAAAGCATCAAATCGCCACTTCTTTGTGGAGTAAAACCATTTACAATTCTTTCTCTTAAACTTTGCGGAAGGGGAGCGTTGGCTGCTTTTCTACTTTCTACTACTTGCAAAACCAATGGTTTTTTTTCTAAATAATTAGTAAGTATACTTGTTAGTTTGTCCGATGTAATATGTAAGCTGTCCATTAAGCTATGGTTAAAATAAATATTGTATTCACTCACGGCACTAATAATTTTAGGATTCAAATTATTGCTACTTAAACAAGCAAGAATATCATTCTTCATAGCACCATCATCATAATTATCTCCAGGAATATTATGTTTCTTTGCAAATGCAGGTATATTGGCTACTGCATGATCCGCCGTTAAAAAAACGGTGTAATTGTCTTTTCCCACTTGTTCATCTAGGAAACTAAAAAAATCTGCAATGGTTTCATCTAATTTTATATACCCATCTAAAGTTTCCCATGAATCAGGACCAAATGAATGACCGATATAATCGGGGGAAGAAAAACTAATGGCCAACATATCGGTGATAGCATCTTTACCCAACTGTTCATTCAGTAGTGCCTGTTTAGCTAATTCAATCACTAAGTTATTTCCATATGGAGTAGAAGCAATTTTACCATAATCCTTTCCTATGTATTCTTTCAAACTATAGGGGAAATGTTTAGCCTCTTTTCCAAAGGGGGTACCTTCATATTTATTTTCATCGGTATCGCAATTGGCTTCATAAATAGCACTAGGCAAACTTAAGGTCCAGTTTTTATTGTATAAACTATCAGGGCGGTGTAAGGCATTATAATTGGTTACCCATGTTGGCAATGATTGTCCATAATAAGTGGAACTAATAAAATTTCCCGATTTAGAATCATACCAATACGCGCCGTTGGCTGCATGACCAGCTGGAATGATGGCACCGCGATCTTTAATTGAAATGCCAAATACTTTGCTTTTGAAATTAGAAGCCATTTTTAATTCATCTCCTAGGGTGCTTGTCCAAACATTCACAGGACTCATCTGCCCAGCACTATTATTGGTGCTTCCTAAGGTTTGAACAGAATTGTCTTCTACACAATACACAGTCCTTTGTTTTACATTGTCAAACCAGGAGTTTCCAGTAATGCCATGAATGGAGGGGGTACTTCCAGTATAAACACAGGTATGTCCACAAGCCGTAACGGTGGGGACATAGGGGATTAAAGTGTTGTTGCATGTAGCCCCTTCATTCACAAAACGAAGAAACCCATTATTACTCGTAAAAAAAGGTTTGAAACGGTTTACGTAATCCCATCTCATTTGATCCACCACTATCCCAATCACCAATTTTGGCTTGGGGTGGGCTGCTGAAATGGAGGTAACTAATTTAGGCTTTTGAGCATTGGTTTGAATGGCTAAAAAGCAAAAAGATAAGAAAACTAAATATCTCATTGGATTTAATTTTTGGTGCTTATGTTGGCCTCATTTTAGAAAGGCTTTGCTCTTGCAATTTACATCTATTTATTAAGCTAATAAAGTGAAAAAAATCATTAAATTTGCTTAACACAAAAAGATAATATGGCAGATATATTTGAAAGGTTAATCAAAAATTATGGACCCATTGGTCAATACCGAGAAAGAGCACATGGTTATTTTGCTTTCCCAAAATTAGAGGGGGAAATTGGCTCAAAAATGAAATTTAGAGGTCAAGAAATGATTGTGTGGAGTTTGAATAATTATTTAGGATTGGCCAATCATCCAGAAGTTCGTAAAGCAGATGCCGATGCAAGCGCAAAGTATGGTTTGGCTTTACCTATGGGCGCTAGAATGATGAGTGGAAATAGCGATTTACATGAGCAATTAGAAAAGGAATTGGCTGCATTTGAATTTAAAGAAGATTCCATTTTAATGAATTATGGATATCAAGGAATCATGAGTGCCATAGATGCTTTGTGCGGAAGACATGATGTGGTGGTATATGATGCAGAATGCCATGCTTGTATTATTGATGGCTTAAGAATGATTCCAGGACATCGATTTGTTTTTAAACACAATGATGTGGAAGATTGTGAAAAGCAATTGGTAAGAGCACAAGCTTTAGTGGATAAACAAGCTTCTGGTGGAATATTGGTCATTACAGAAGGCGTTTTTGGAATGGCTGGAGACCAAGGTAAAATAAAAGAAATTGCCGCTTTAAAAAAGAAAATAGCTTTTCGTTTATTAGTAGATGACGCACATGGTTTTGGTACCTTAGGTAAAACTGGAGCGGGGGCAGGAGAGGAACAAGGTTGTCAAGATGAAATAGATTTGTATTTTTCCACTTTTGCCAAAAGCATGGCTTCTATTGGTGCTTTTATGGCGGGGCCTAGAACTATTATTGATTATATCCGTTATAACATTCGTTCTCAAATTTTTGCTAAAAGTTTACCCATGCCTTATGTAGTTGGTAACTTAAAACGTTTAGAATTATTAAGATCAAAACCAGAGTTGAAAGCCAAACTATGGAAAAATGCGCTGGCCTTACAAAATGGCTTGAAAGAAAAAGGTTTTGATATTGGCAAAACCGATTCGGTAGTGACTCCAGTGTATATGAAAGGAGGGGTAGAAGAAGCAACAGCGATGGTGATGGATATTAGAGAAAACTATAAAATATTTTGTTCCATTGTAGTGTATCCTGTTATTCCAAAAGGACATATTATTTATAGGCTTATTCCAACTGCCGATCATACACAAGAAGAAATTGATTTAACCTTGAAAGCATTTAGTGAGACTAAAGCTAAATTAGATGCTGGTAAGTATCAATCGGATTTAATTCCAGATATGGCCAATAAATAGGTCCCTTTTAAAGTAACTATAGTTGTTAAAGCAAGTCTAGCTGATTTTGTTCTTTTTTGAGCACTTCTATACTTACGTTTAGTTCAAAGCCTATGAGCAAAATAAGGGCGTTGATATACACTAAGGTCATTACCACCAGTACCGTTCCAATGGATCCGTAAATTTTATTATAACTACTAAAGTGGTTTACCCAATAAGAGAAGCCCAAGGTCGTAATTAACATAAGTAGGGTTGACAACAAAGCCCCTGGGGACATTAAGGACCATTTTTCTTTCATCAGTGGTGCGTACTTATAAATAAAGGCGTTTCCAAAAAATAACAATAGAATAATGACACTCCATCTTACCAAATTCCAATAGGGGACAATGGTTTTTCTTTTGATATCAAATACTTCTCTTAATAATCTGGTCAATTGATCTTGTCCTATCAATACTAGTAAGCTAGCAAAAACTAATAAGATTAAAATAATAGTGAGTCGAATGGCCCTCATTCTTTGGTGCAAGAAAAAAGGTTTGTTTTGCATAATGGATTTATCAAAACTTCTGATAATGCCGGTCATGGCATTGGAGGCATAAAAAAGTAAAAGTAAAAATCCAAAAGAAAAAATACCTACATGCTGACTAAGCAAATCATTGATTATTTCTAAAATAAATTTATAAGTACTAGAATTAGGGGCAATGTCCTTGAAAACAGAAAGAATTTGTTTTTTTATTTTAAAAGTGGAAGGGAAATAAGGGATGATAGAAAATAAGAAAAGAAACCCTGCAGGCAAAGCCATAATTAAATTAAAAGAAATAGCCGAAGCTCGGTCGTATAAACCTAATGTATTTAATTGCTTGAATAAAAAATTAAGTACCTGATATAAATTAACGCGCTCGAAACCGGGAATGTAAATTACTTTAGCCTTACGTTTTAAAAATAAAAACGGTGGGTTGGCCAATAGAAAAAAAACGGATCTAATTTGTTTCAATAAATTCAATGAGGTAATTGTTTAAATATAAATTTACAATATATTTTATTGTTCTTTTAGCTGCTTTTTCGCTTGGTATTCGTCTAATTTAAGCTGATATTCTTTGGCAAACTTCATATGTTCGGCATAATTGGAACTAAAATGATGGAAGCCACTAAAATCTGCTTTGGCTACAAAATAAATATAATCGGTGTTGGGGGCGTCTAATACCAAATCAATGGTTTTAGGGGAAGGGGTTCCAATTGGACCAGGGGGTAATCCTTTATTTCTATAAGTATTGTAAGGAGAGGGGTTGGTTAAATATTTATCATAAACTCTGGTGATCGTAAAATCTTGCATCGCATATTTAATAGTGGGGCATGCTTGTAAAGGCATATTAATTTTAAGTCTATTTTGATACACGCTTGCGATAATGGTTTTGTCAGCATCTTTATTGGTTTCTTCTTCCACAATAGAAGCTAAAGTATATACTTCATTTTTTGATAGGCCTAAGGTTTTTGCTTTTTCAATACGATGATTATTGCTCCAGAATACATCTGCAGCCGCTTTCATCTTTTGTACTATTTTAGACATGGGGGTAGACCAATAAAACTCATAGGTATTAGGAATAAACAAAGTAAGTAATTGCGTAGTATCGGTTTCAAATTTCGCCAACGAGTCGTTGCTGTTTAAAAAAGTAGCGCATGTGGAACTATCGGTAGAGAAGGTGGTTGCAATTAATTTGGCCAATTCTGCTCTAGTGCGTAATTTATTTAAAACAAATTTTACACTTGCTTGCTGATTGTTTCGAAGCATGCGCAACAAGGTTAAGAGACTCGTATTTTTTAATACTAAAAATTTGCCTGCTTTAAGTTTATCTTCTACCTGTAAAATTTTTGCAAAAAATAAAAAACTAGGCTTATCGAGAATAATTTTTTTTGCCTCTAATGTATCTGCTAAATTGGAAAGACCTGTTTTATTGTATACAAAACTTATTTTTTCGCCTGAAAAATGAGTGGTTTTCAAGAATACATTATAACTGGTATACACCAATGCAAAAATCAAGACTAGGTAAAATAACTTTTTCATATTCGGTACCGTATACTTACTTTAAAAAGTACATTCAATAATACAATAAAAATCCCTCCCGATTGCTGGGGAGGGATAAAATATTTTTAAGCTTAAAATGGCTAGCTATTTCTTATCAGCAGCTGGGGCAGTAGCTGGCGCGGCAGCAGGAGCTGGTGTGGACGCAGGGGCGGTGATAGAAGTATTTACTTTATTCAAAATTCCTTTATCGCTATCGCTGCCACCTGATTTTAAAAATAGGGTAGAAGTCATTGCTAATACTGCTATGACCGCTGCAAATATCCAAGTGCCTTTTTCAAGCACATCGGTGGTTTGCTTAACACCCATGAAATTATTGGTCAAGCCGCCTACATTGGCATTTAAACCGCCGCCCTTTGGGTTTTGAATTAAAACCATGAATCCAAGGCCAGCAGAAGCGGCAATAATCAATATTAAGTATAGTGTTATCATTTTCTTTGTTTTAGTTGTTCTATTCTTGACGCAAAATAAACGGATTTTTCAGGAAAAATAAAACTTAATTTAGAATAGACGTCAATTGCCTTGCGTTTATTGCCTTGTTTTAACCAAACTTCAGCCATGGCTTCGGTGATGACATCCGCGGTGGTATTGGCTTTTTCGGCTATTGCAGCGATCACTTTTTCCTGTTCTACTCCAATTTCTTCAATTTGAGGGCTGCCATCCTTCGTTTTAAGTACTTTTAGCCAAGCGGTAAAGCTTCTTAATTGCTTGGTAAACTTGTCCTGAGGCACTTTAGATAAGTCAATTTCTATGCCTTGGGCTGCAAAATAGTCTCTTTGAAGTGGGGTCATTTCTGCTTCAAAAGCCAATTGTTCCTCTTGTAAGGGTTCCTTAAATTGAGCCAATTGATCTGATATAATGCTGACTAATTTTGTTTCAATAGGTGCGGAAAGGGCGTCCTCTTCCTCCAAATGCATTAAATGGTGTAATTGTAAATTATTAGGGAAATAGGCACTTGTTTTTTGTAATTGGGCTGTAAACAAGGGGGATGCGACCATTTCGTATTTTTTGGCCAACAATAACTGTAAAATTGGGCTATAGGGGTGTGTATTTACCCATTGTTCCATTTCGGTGGTTTCGATGGCTTCTAATGCAGCATGACCTGTCCACTGATTTAATATAGAATTAATTAAAGAAGAAGTCATGCATTACCAGTTTGAAAAAATTTGATTGAAAATATCATCTGTTATATTTCTAAGAATATCATCCATTAATTGACTTTCTGCAGCTTGTAAAGTTAAGTTGGCAGAAAAATCAAAATTTCTAGTCACATCAAATTCTTGTTCTTTATTTTCTAAAGTCTTTTTTAATAGTATATGTACTGTAACGGTAAGTCGATTGGTACTTGCTTGTTGAGCGCTTACTCCCACTGTTTGAGATGGGTCGTAATTGGTAATGGTAGCATAAATTTGATAATGCGCTTCATCACTATTGGTACGTGTAAGCTTGGTGCCGTTGATAATTTTTTGTAGCAACTTGTCGGTTAATTGCGGAGCCAACTGCGGGTTAATATACCTTGCCTTATTTTCTATGAAGGCAATTTTGACTGTTTTGATATTTTCAGGAATCACCGCATCTCTAAAACTATAAATGCCACAACTGGATAGTAAGGTACTCGCCACAGCTACCATCAAAATTAGTGGCAAGGCCATTCCTTTTTTAAGATGCCTATTGGTTGTAATAAAATTATTCTTCAATGTCGTATTCTTTTATTTTTCTGTATAAAGTTCTTTCACTTATACCTAAATCAGTAGAAGCATCTTTACGGCGACCACGATGCTTTTTTAATGCCTTTAAAATTAGTTCTTTTTCTTTATCCATAATATTTAAGGATTCTTCTACCTCATAATGACCATTGGATTCATTGTCAAGTAGGATAGGTTGAGGCGAATTGATATGAACCGTAGGATTACTAGAATTGGAATGATGAGTCATAGTTCCCGCTGGTTTTAAATCCTCTTTTAATTCATTGATTAAAGATTCTTTATTAAAATTGGAATGATTGGCTCCTGAAATAGAAGGGTTTTGTAATATTTCCAAAAACATTTTCTTTAATTCATTCACGTCCTTTTTCATATCAAAGAAAAGCTTGTACAATATTTCTCTTTCATTGGCAAATTCACCTACTGGAGTGCTACTTGTCACCATGGGTACACTATTTATATTTTGAATGGGTAAAAATCCAGCCATTACTTCTGCATTAATGTGTTCTACTTTACTTAATACCGAAATTTGTTCTGCAATGTTTTTTAATTCACGCACATTGCCTGGCCATGGATATTCAATCAGTAAGTTTCGAGCTTCTTCGTCTAAGAAAATGGGTTTTGTTTTATATTTTTCTGCAAAGTCCACTACGAATTTTCTAAACAATAAGGGAATATCCTCTTTGCGGTCTCTTAAGGAAGGGACTCTAATTGGAACTGTATTTAAACGATAATATAAGTCCTCTCTAAATTTACCTTTTTGTGTAAACTCTAATAATTCTCTATTAGTGGCTGCTACTACTCTTACATCAGATTTTTGAACCTTGGAAGAACCTACTCTAATAAATTCTCCTGTTTCCAACACACGTAATAAGCGAGCTTGTGTACCTAATGGTAATTCGCCAATTTCATCTAAAAAAATAGTACCCCCACTTACGGTTTCAAAATAACCTTTGCGGCTATCCACCGCACCAGTAAAAGAACCTTTTTCATGTCCAAACAATTCGGAATCAATCGTGCCTTCGGGAATAGCGCCACAGTTCACGGCAATAAATGGATTGTGCTTTCGGGCCGATAAACTATGAATGATTTGAGAAAATACTTCTTTACCTACACCGCTTTCCCCCACAATCAAAACCGTCAAATCAGTGCTTGCCACTTGTTCTGCAGTATTCAATGCATGGTTAATAGCGGGCGTATTCCCAATAATGCTAAACCTATTCTTTAATGCTTGTAAATCCATTTTAATTATTTTTTATGGCGCCAATTAAAGTGCCTTTCGTATAATGCGTAATCACAATATCAACATAGTCTCCTTTTTTAAGAGGGGTTGTATTGTCTTTATTTGTTTTGGGAAAAACGACTACTTTATTTTGGCTGGTTCTACCCATCCATTCTGCATCGCTTTTTTTACTATTGCCTTCAATTAAGACTTCGTAACATTTTCCTAATTCTTTTTTATTACTCTCATTAGATAAAGTCCATTGTACATCAACAATTTCTTGTAATCTTCTTTTTTTAATTTCTAAGGGTACATCGTCTTCGTATCTTTTTTCTGCAAGCGTTCCTGGACGTTCCGAATAAAAATACATATAGCAATAATCATACGCCGATTGTTGCATGATGCTGATAGTATCTTGATGGTCTTGTTCTGTTTCGGTGCAAAAGCCGGCTATAATATCTGCAGAAATACTACATTCAGGCATTAGTTCTTTGATTCGGGCTACTTTAGATAAATACCATTCGCGTGTATAGGTTCGATTCATTAATTGAAGCACTCGGGTGCTTCCACTTTGTACAGGTAAATGAATGTATTTACAAATATTGTGGTACTTCATCATGGTAAACAATACTTCATCAGTAATGTCTTTAGGATGAGAAGTGCTAAATCGAACTCTAAGCTGAGGGCTAATCAGGGCTACACTTTCCAGTAGTTGTGCAAAGGTAACTTGTAAATTAGTTTCTGGATTATTCCAATAATAGCTATCTACATTTTGTCCTAATAAGGTAACTTCCTTGTAGCCTTTTTCAAAAAGGTCGCTACATTCTGCAACAATAGAAAAAGCATCTCTACTTCTCTCTCTTCCTCTAGTAAATGGAACCACGCAAAAACTACACATATTATTACAACCGCGCATGATAGAAACAAATCCACTAATTCCATTGCTGTCTAAACGAACAGGGGAGATATCGGAATAAGTTTCATCACGACTTAATAAAACATTCACTGCTTTTTGCCCAGTGCCCGCTTCTATAATTAAGTCTGGTAAGGTACGGTAGGCATCAGGGCCTACTACTAAATCCACTAATTTTTCTTCTTCTAATAATTTTGATTTTAATCTTTCGGCCATGCAACCTAAAATACCCACAAGCATGCCTGGCTTTTGCTGTTTATATTTTCTAAATTCAGTTAATCTTTTACGTACGGTGAGCTCAGCTTTTTCGCGAATAGAACAGGTATTGATTAATATTAAATCTGCTTGTTCAATGTTTCTCGTACTTCCAAAGCCATTATTCTCTAAAATAGAAGCCACTACTTCACTGTCTGCAAAGTTCATTGCACAACCATAACTTTCGATATAGAAGTGTTTGGCAAATGGATCTTTTTTTAAGGTAGATACATAGGCTTCCCCTTGTCTTCCTTCATCGTGTTCCTTGGTCGCCGTTGTAAATAATTCCATACCATCTAGATTTGAATCGCAAATTTAGTTAAAAAAATAGAATGTGTCAACTTGTCAGCCAATTCTTCTAATTATTTGATTATGAAACCATTACTAAAAAAGGCAACTTAGATCTTAACATTTTATATATAATTAATAATCAATGATTTAGTGAACCCTTCTTATATTTGATTAAAATAAGGGACATGTTAAAAGGGCTTACACTTTTATTGTTATTATGTGTAGTAAATTGGTCATGGGCTCAAAATATAGGGGTGACTAAACTAAGGAATGAAACCTCTCGAAACATAGTGAAGGCAGCAGATACTGCTTATTATAACTGGAAGCAGGGTGGTATGTACAATTTTAATCTTTCACAAAGTTCTTTAAGTAATTGGGCAGCGGGGGGAGATAATTTTAATATGACCATTAATAGTTACTTTAACTATTATGCTTATTACCAAAAACCCAGACAAAGTTGGGACAATAATTTTGATGCTAATCTTGGTTTTGTTCAATCCACTAGTTTAGGAGGGCGGAAAAATGACGATCGGGTAGATTTATTAAGTAAGTATGGTTATCGGATTGATACTACTGGCATGTGGTATTTATCGGCCTTATTTAATTTTCGTTCGCAAATTTTTGATGGCTACAGTTTCAGTGGTACTAATTCAACATTTATTTCCTCCTTTTTTGCACCAGCCTATATGATTGTCTCTGCGGGGTTGGATTATAAGCCCAATACAAAATTTTCAGTTTTCTTTTCACCCCTCACTTCAAGAACTACCTTATTATTAAATACCAAACTTTCCAATTTAGGAAGCTATGGGGTACCGAAGGGAGATAAAGTATATAAAGAAACAGGTTTGTTTGTTACTATTAACTATAACAATGTGATTGCTCCAAATATTACTTATAAAGGTCGTGCCGATTTTTTCTCTAACTATTATGAAAAGCCAGAGAATATTAATTTGTACATGACTAACTTGTTTACCTTTAAAATTAATAAAAACTTTTCTGTTAACTATAGCCTTGATTTAATTTATGACGATAAGATTAAGAATTTTGGGCCCAATAAAACTTCACCAGGGTTACAATTGAAAAGTATGATAGGGGTGGGTTATTTTAAAAATTTGCAAGGAAAGAAAATCGTATTACAACCTAAGAGCTAAAAAAAATAGGAATAAATTATTGGGAGATGGCTTTTAGCGTATGCTTAATTTTATTGGCCTTATGGGTTAGGTCTTGGTATTCTTTACTAATAATGGTTACATGTCCCATTTTTCTTCCAGGTTTGGTTTGTTTTTTACCATAGATATGCACAAAAACATTGTCCATTTTTAGCACTTCTTCTAAGCCTTCGTACAATACGGGTCCAGTGTACCCTTCGGCTCCAATTATATTCACAATAGCCGATGGTAAAATGGCATCGGTATTGCCCATTGGGTAATCTAATAAAATTCTTAGTAACATATCATATTGACTGCTGTAGTTGGCTTCAATGGTATGGTGCCCACTATTGTGCACACGGGGGGCTGTTTCATTGACCCAAATTTCACCTTGGGCATCTATAAATAATTCTATGGCAAATAAACCAGGACTATTTAATCCTTTGACCACTTTACGGGCAATGGCTTGTGCTTTCCACAATATTTTTTCGTCCAATTTTGCTGGGCTAAGTTGATAATCTAATAAATTGTAAACGGTATCAAAAACCATTTCTGCTGGGGGATAAATAATTGTTTCTCCTTTTGCATTCATCCCAACAATCAATGCAATTTCGGTGGCTATTTTTACTTTCTTTTCTAAAACAGAGGGCACATTAAATGCCAAATTAATTTCCTTTTCTGTATTAATAATTTGTACGCCTTTACCATCATAGCCACCTTCGCCCATTTTGTGCACTGCTGGTAAGAAATCAATATGCGCTAATACATCCGAGGCATTTTGTGTAATAAAAAAGGGAGCAGTAGGTATTTCACTTTCTCTATAAAATTGTTTTTGAAGCACTTTGTTTTTAATGGTACGAATGGCCGATGGGGTAGGATACACTTTTACACCTTCTTTTTCCAATTGTTCTAAAGCGTCTACATTCACGGCTTCAATTTCAATGGTAAGTGCGTCTAAGTTTTTACCAAAATGATAGACCGCATCATAATCTTGAATATTTCCCAAAGTAAAGTGATGGCACAAATGTGCTGCGGGGCATTGAGCATCGTTTTCTAATACATAAGTGGTTACATCAAAATTAGCCGCTGCTTGCAATAACATTT
The DNA here is from genome assembly GCA_945865545.1 of Sediminibacterium ginsengisoli. Lineage (GTDB taxonomy): Bacteria > Bacteroidota > Bacteroidia > Chitinophagales > Chitinophagaceae > Sediminibacterium > Sediminibacterium ginsengisoli_F. The sequence goes on from CAMBEQ010000009.1 coordinate 47,708, forward strand.
TTCCTAATTGGCCACCCCCTAATATACCTACTTTCATTATTTGGATACTTTTAACAAAGATAAGGGTCTTGGACAAGTTTTCATTTTGCATAGCGCCCAAAAGCAGTTAAATTTGTTTCTAATTAAGTTGAAATGTCATTAATCCCTATTATATCAGTGAAGAATTTGGTAAAATCCTATGGTGATTTTAAAGCAGTGAAGGGCATTAGTTTTGAAGTATTTGAAGGAGAAATTTTTGGATTATTAGGCCCCAATGGTGCAGGAAAATCTACCACATTGGAAATCATCGAAACCTTAAGAAAGAAAACTAGTGGAGAAGTATGGGTGAATGGATTAAATATTGAGGAGTCACCGGAAGCCATTAAAAAAATAATTGGGGTGCAACTGCAAACTGCCGGGTTTTATCCAAATTTAAATTTAACTGAATTAATGCAGTTGTTTGTTGGGCTGTATCAAACCCCTGTTGACCCAATGACCTTACTTAAAAAAGTGAATTTAGAAGATAAGGCAAAAGCTAAATACAAAGAATTGAGTGGGGGACAGAAGCAACGTTTTTCTATTGCTACTACTTTAATCAATCAACCTAAAATTATATTTTTAGATGAACCTACCACAGGTTTAGACCCACAAGCGCGAAGAAATTTATGGGATTTGATTAAAGAAATTAGAGACAATGGAACCACTGTTATTATTACTACGCATTATATGGATGAAGCAGAAGTGTTATGTGACAGAGTAGCTATTATTGATAGTGGAGAAATTGTAGTGATTAATACGCCGAATGAATTGATTGATGAATTGGTCGCCTCTGGTTTTGAAAAAGTTAAAGAAGTTAAAAAAGCCAATTTAGAAGATGTATTTATTCATAAAACGGGGAAGGCCTGGAGAGAAGAGTAGTTTTATAAATCATTAAATAAATAAAATATAAAATTGAATAGTATGACACAAGATCCACGATATCCCATTGGAAAATTCGAAGCCATGCCTTTTTCAGAAGCCACTAAAAAAAGTTGGATCAATGAAATAAGAGTAGCCCCTAGAAATTTAGAATTAACAGTTCAGCATTTAGATAAATCGCAATTGGACACTCCTTATAGAGAAGGTGGATGGACTGTGCACCAACTTATTCACCATATGGCGGATAGTCATATGAATGCATTTATTCGTTTTAAATTGGCCTTAACGGAAGAAGTACCTCCTATTAAAACCTATGATGAAAAAGCTTGGGTAAATACTGCGGATGCTTTATTGACCCCTATTAATTATTCAACTACTATTTTACATGCTTTACATGAGCGTTGGGCTAATTTATTGGAATCGATGACCGATGAACAATGGCAAAGAAAATTATTTCATCCTGTACGAAATGCGGAAGTGAGTTTATGGGATATGCTTTCTATTTATTCATGGCATGGCAAACACCATATTGCTCATATTAAAAACTTAATTGACCAGAAGGGCTGGTAGTTAGTTAAAAAGTTTTCTATTTACTTCGGCAACTAAATAAACGCTACCAATGACTAAGATTAAATCTTTGGGTTGGCTATTTTGTTTTGCCTTAAGAATGGCTTGATTGACTTCGTCATAACAGTCACCTTTTAATCCTAATGCTACCCCTTTCATAGCTAACTCTTTGGCAGCAAGGGCTCTGGGCAGATGAGATTGTGTATAATAGTAGGTCGCTTTTTGAGGAAGTAGTTTTAAAACGGCGTCCACATCTTTATCCTTGACCATGCCTGTTACTATATGCAATTGTTCATAAGGGAGTGTTTCTAATTGTTCCAATAAAGCTTGGATGCCATGTACATTGTGTGCTACATCTAAAACAATATTGGGGGAGGATTGGAGACATTCCCAACGCCCCATCAATCCTGTTGTTTTTTTTATTTGACCTAATGCAGTAGTAATTATTGCTGAATTTAATTTCCAACCCATAGTGGCTAAAAGTTGAGCCGCCACTAAAACTCCATTTAAATTTTTTGATTGATATTTTCCTGGAAGATCGCAATCGATGGTAAAATCTTTATTAAAAATGGGAGCAGTTAATAAGTGAACTAAAGGTTGTGTGAAGGAGAAGCTGGCTGTATGCCAATTGTTTTCAAAATGCGTAAAGGTTAAAAAATCTTCACTAAAATATATGGGTGCATTTAATAGGTTGGCTTTTTGCTCAAATACTTTAGTGGTTTCATGAATGCGCTCGCTAATTACAATGGGGACGCCTTGTTTTATGATACCCGCTTTCTCCCCAGCAATGAGTTCTAAAGTATTACCCAATAAATTCATATGGTCCCAGCCAATATTGGTAATGATACTTAAAATAGGCAAAATAACATTGGTGCTGTCTAATCTACCGCCTAAACCAGTTTCAATGATGGCAATGTCACATTTTTCTTGAGCAAAATAATCAAATGCCATGCCTACCGTAATTTCAAAAAAAGAGGGCTCAATTTTTTCTATGACAGGTTTAATTTTATTTGTAAAAGAAATAACAAATTCTTCAGTGCACATTTCTCCATTGATTTTTATGCGTTCTCTAAAATCATATAAATGAGGAGAGGTATATAAGCCCGTTTTATAGCCGGCTGCTTGAAAGATGGCGGCTAACATATGACTGGTGGATCCTTTTCCATTGGTCCCAGCTACATGAATGGTTTTAATTTTATCTTGAGGGTTGTCTAAAAATTTACAAATTTCCAGTGTATTGTGTAAATCATTTTTAATCGCTGCTGCGCCGATTCTACTAAAAAGAGGTAAGCGACTATATAGATAGTCGATGGAAGCTTGATAAGACATATACTATTATTGAACTTCGAATTTAAACTTAACAGTAACTTTAGAGCTATGATCTGCTTCGTTGAAGTTTATTTTTGTTAAGTATTCAACAATGGCTTTTTTATATTTAGTATCATTGGAGGAAGAGCCTTTTACAATTTGGACAAATCGGCCTTGTCCTGCAGGACTTACTTCAATCTCCGCATAAATGGTGGCCGCTTCTACATCTCCATTGAAAGAATAGGCTTTGGTAACGCGTCTATCCCCTTTGGTAACAAAAGGTCCCCCTGTTCCAGTGTAATTTTTCCCATCAATACTTCCATTAGCCACCCCTTGATCTCCTTTACCTCCAGTAATGCCTTGGTCTTTGAGATCGTTATAACTGTCTTGATTGTTTCCACCTTTACCATTGCCCCCAGCATATTTCCCCATTAATGCTTTTGGTTTGGCTGCAGGTGGTAAGGGTAAGTTTTTTATATTGGTTTTAGCTTTTGCCGATCTAATGGCTTCGTCATTGGGGTCGTTCGAGTTCGCATTAATTTTAACCGACTTATTAATAGCGGTGGCTTTAACTTTATTACTAGCGCCTACTTCAGGGGCTGGTGCTTCCTTACTTTTTGGAGCCATGTCTCCTTGGCCTGTGTTGCTATTGCCTAAGTTCACTTCCATATAAGCGGTTGCTGGCGGAACAATGGAGGGAGCAGCTTGTTGCCAATGCATCACTACAAACAATAAGGACAAGGCAAGACAAATTAAAAGGGTGAACACACCCGCTTTAATATTTTTTTCTTGTTCGAAGTTTAATTGCATAGTATAAAATTAATGCAAAAACACATCATATCCCAATCTACAAAGGGTCGCTATAATAACGATTAAAAAGAAGGTTCTTATAAATTTATTGCCTTTTGCAATGGCCATTTTAGAACCTAAAAAGCCACCTAAGGCATTGCAAACTGCCATGGGTAAAGCGATGCTCCAAATAATGGAACCTTTTAACAAAAATAATAGAATGGAACCTAAGTTGGTGGCCAGGTTCACCACTTTTGCATGCGCATTGGCTTGCAAAAAATCCAACCCAAGAATACTAATAAAGGCCAATACCAATAAGCTGCCAGCCCCAGGCCCAATAAAGCCATCATAAAATCCAATGACCAAGCAAATGCCAGCCCCTTGATACCATTTAAATTTAAAATTTGCATTTTGTATTTCAAGCCCTAAATTTTTATTGGAGTAGGTATAAAGAGCAATTAGTACCAACACAATAAAAATAAGTGGTTTCATGAAGGCATTGCTTACTAAAGTCAAACAATACGATCCTGTAAATGCCGAAATAAAAGCAATGCTTATAAAAAGTAATAGTCTTGTTTTTGGAATTCTTACTTTCTTTAAATATTGTCTTGCAGCAAAAAAAGTACCGGTAAAGGAAGGAATTTTTAAAGAACCAATAACGCGCGAAATGGGTTCATTAGGAAATAAAATAATTCCAGCGGGTGTTTGAATAAGTCCACCGCCTCCAACAATAGCATCCACAAATCCAGCTAAAAATGCAATACAACATAAAATAAGCGTAGTGGAATTCATTTACAGCAATTAGGATTGGTGTTCAATGGGTTTGACGGGGCTAGGCCAGGTATTAATAACAATGCCAATTATAATAATTAACCCACTAATTATTTGCGCATTAGAAAAACTTTCGCCTAAAAACAAAACTGCTTCAATGGAACTAAGAAAAGGGATTAAGGTTCCAAATAAGGCTGCTTTTCCTGCGCCAATTTTTTGTATGGCATTGTTCCAAATCAAATAAGAAATAGTGGAGTTGCCAATACCTATGTATAAAACAATCCATAATAATTCAGTATTATATACTACGGGTTGAATATAATTCATTTCAAATAGGGCAATAGGAAATAATAGGATAGCAGCAATAGCAAATAAAACCAATAAGAAACTGTTATTAGAAATGCCTTGTGGTTTTTTGCGTACAAACACATTGTAAGTTCCAAAACAAATTCCGGCAAGAATCATCCATAGATCACCGAGGCCTATTTCGAAATTGACAATATTGGCTAGATGTCCTTTGGTTAAGAGAAAAAGCGTTCCAATTAAACCTAGTATAATACCGGTAATATTTTTCCAGTGTAATTTTTCATTGACAAAGTAGGCGGCCAATAAAGCGGCTACAATAGGGTGAACGGTGGATCCAAAAAGTGCCATATTAATAGCGGTGGAATAGTGTCCTGCGGTATAAATTAAAGTATTGTAGAAGACACAGCCAACTAAACCCATCCAAAAAAAGTAAGCTTTATTCTGTTTAAAAATGTGCATTTCATTTTTAAAATTTTTATAGGCAAACGGGAGCATACAAATGGTGGCAATGCTCCATCTGAAAAATGCCAGGCTAGTTGGGCCCGCTAAATGAATGGCATAGCGTGATACGATGAAATTACCAGACCAAATGATACTAGAGGTAATAGCTAATGCAGCGCCTATTTGATTTTGTCTTCTCAATGGTGTGCGAAGTTATGGGTAAAATCTCCTTTAATCCTTTCAATAGGAGGGTTGAAATAACCATATTTTAAATTGGGAAATTCTTCTTGAATCAAATCCATCATTTGTTTGATGCCCATTATTTCTCCCATTTCGGTAACACCAATTTTACCTAGATACCAATCCGGATCAATATTAAAATTGCGCCATTGAATCATCTTTAAGTCGGTGTCTTTAATAAAAGTTCTTAGTGCTTCATATTCTTCAACACTATCGGTCATTCCAGGAAATACAAAATAATTAATGCTAGTCCATTTTCCTGCAGCCGACATTACCCGAACACTTTCTTTAATATCTGCAAAAGTATAATTGTTAGGACGATAGTAAGCGTTGTAAATATTTTCACGTACCGAATTGGTACTAACTCTTAAACTATCCAATCCCGCTTCTGCTAAAATTTTTACAGCCACCGGATTAGATCCATTACTATTAATATTGATACTTCCTTTGTTGGTATGTTTTCGAATTTCAATAATTGCTTCTTTCATGGTCTCCCACATTAATAAAGGTTCTCCTTCGCAACCTTGTCCAAAACTAACAATGGGAAACGGAGCGGTCATTAAATGAGGTACGGTATATTCCACCACTTCGGCCGCAGTGGGTTTAAAAACCAAACGTTCTTGATTAGAAATAATTTCTTCTTCTATAGGTTGAAAAGAAATACAACCAATACAATTCGCATTACAGGCAGGTGAAATGGGAATAGGGCATTCCCATCTGCCCATGGCAAAATTTCTTGCTGCAGGACAGTGATAAGTCATGCAACAATTTTCCATTAAATGTTTTACCAATCTATTTTTACTATAGGTAGCTAATAATTGATTGGTTCCTGTTTCAATTATTTTTTGATCATACCCTTCGCAATCCTGTCTAATGTCTTTTTCAATTCTTACTGCAGGAACATAATTTTTACCATCCTGCCAACCCACAGCCGTGTAACAAAACAAAGGAAGAGTGGGTGCATTGGGCAAGGTTTCATAAGCCGCAATGTATAAGCCTGTATGTGCAGGTGGAATAAAAGCAGCCACTGCCCAACCTTTTTCACAAATGCGCATTTCGCCTGTTTCTACATCAATGCCAATGCCTCTTCTTTCAGGCAATTCATACAAGCTACCTCCATTAGGTAATTCTATCCAGTCTTCATGGGGTATTGTAAAGGCGTCCCAGCCGGCCCGGCCTGTTACATACAAACTAGTGTCTTCAAATATTTGGCCTTTGCCATCTGAATATAAAATATAAGGGGAGCTGTTTAATGACATGAGGCAAAGGTATCTATTAGGAGTTAATTAAAGCTGAATTGGCTATTTGTTGTGCACAAAATGCATTGAATTCTTGAGTGATGGCCTCTGTAACAGGTTCATTGATTTCTTTTTGAATGAGTTTATTATTTTTAAAATCTATCGTAATTAGATCGTCTTTTATTAGGGCATTTTGAATGCTTGACCAAGGGTAGTATTTTTTAGGGAAGGTATTGATTACCATTCCTGTAGGGTCAAAAGCCAATTCATAAGGGAATTTCACTTGCCTTTCAAATAAGGCACCTATTAAAAATATTCCTGAAATGAGCAAGCCATTGGGCTGTAAAAACCAACCCCAGGAAGCCAAAAGTAAGCCTAAACGGTAATAAGGAATGACTCCTTTTTTTCGTTGAAATAGGCAAAAAATCCACCAGCTCACAAAGGAAGTCATAATAGCAAAAATCAAGGCTGGCTTAGGAAATAAGCCTAAATAAATGGAATAGGAAAAGGCTACCACAGATATCAATAGCATGAATTGGCTAATGCGATCGACGTTTTTAAAATCGGGGCTTTTACAAATAATAATATAGTCAAAAACACGCATATAATTTGAGTTTCGAGTTGAGTAATATTTGGTGCAATTTAAGTCCATTTGTTTAACTTTGTACCATGAAGAAAACACATCTTATTTTATTGGTATTAATTGCTGCGGCGATAGTAGTTTTAATTAGCTATACTGGCGATTTAAGTAGTTATGAAACTATTGGTTCTGCCAAACAAAAGGAAGGCAAGTTTGTGAACTTAATTGTCAAAATGGACAAGTCGGTTCCTGTTCAATATGATCCTGTTAAAGACCCTAATTTACTGCAATTTAATGTGCAGGATAGCTTAGGGGGTAAAATAGCAGTAGTGTATCATAATACCATGCCAACAGATATGGAGAAGTCTGAAAGATTGGTATTAAAAGGCAAAGTACAAGGAGATCATTTTGAATGTTCAGCTATTGTTATGAAATGTCCATCCAAATACAAGGACAACCCCAATGCAATGCAAGAGCAACCGGTAACAATAAGCAATTAATAATTTCAATTAGGTAAATGAATACAACGAAGTTTATTGGCGAGCAATTACTGCCTGGTCAAATAGGATATTTTTTAACGATACTTACTTTAGTAGCCTCTTTATTATCCACTTTTGCTTTCGCAAAAGCATTTTTTTCAAAAGAGCTAACGATACAAAACCAATGGCATAAATTAGCCAAAATTGCATTTTATATAGAAGCAGTAGCAGTATTTTCTTGCTTTATTGTTCTTTTCTATATCATCAACAATCATTTGTTTGAATACAAATATGCTTACATGCATAGCGATAAGAATTTGCCTTTTCAATACTTGCTAAGTTGTTTTTGGGAAGGGCAGGAGGGAAGTTTTTTACTTTGGAGCTTTTGGCATTGTGTATTGGGCTTATTTGTATTAGCGAGATTAAAAAAATGGAATAACAATATTAATGGGGTGATGATGGTATTGAACTTTGTTCAATTTTGTTTGGCCACGATGGTAGTAGGCTTATTTATTTTTGATTCAAAAATAGGAAGTAGTCCATTTCTATTATTAAGAGAAGAAATGAACTGGCCGATACTTTCTCGTCCCGATTATTTAAATTTAATTAAAGATGGCACTGGTTTAAATACTTTATTACAGAATTATTGGATGGTGATTCATCCTCCCATTTTATTTTTAGGTTTTGCTTCTACTACCATCCCTTTTGGTTTTGCAGTAGCAGGTTTAATAAAGAAAGATCATGACTGGATGGATCGATGTTTACCATGGGCCACTTTTTCTGCAGGGATATTAGGACTGGGTATAATGATGGGCGCGGCTTGGGCTTATGAAAGTTTAACCTTTGGAGGTTATTGGGCCTGGGATCCAGTGGAGAATGCCTCTTTAGTTCCTTGGTTAACTTTAGTTTCCGCTATACATGCATGTATTATTTATAGGAAAACAGGAGGTAGTTTAAAAACCACTTACTTGTTTTTTGGAATTAGTTTTTTATTGGTATTGTATTCTACTTTTTTAACAAGAAGTGGCATATTGGGGGATACTTCGGTGCATGCTTTTACCGATTTAGGAATGAATGGGCAATTGTTAGGCTTCTTATTAATATTTGTCATTCCTTATTTTGCATTATTTCTAGCGAGGTATAAATCTATGGCTGCGCCTCAAAAAGAAGATGAAATTAAAAGTAGAGAGTTTTGGATGTTAGTAGGTTCGCTCATTTTATTTTTATCCGCAGTGGTGATTATTGCTATTACTTCTATTCCAGTTTTCAATAAGCTATTTGGAACTAAAATTGCTCCGCCAGAAGATGCTGCTTTTGCACACAATCAAGTACAAGTGTTTGTGGCCATTATTATTGGTTTACTTACGGCTATTGGGCAGTTTTTAAAGTTCAAAGGAACAACAGGGGATTATATCAAACAAAAAATTACTATACCCTTATTAATCGCAATTGCCTTGAGTGCAGTGGTGTATATATTTGTAGGTGTAAAGTATGACGAAAAAGGCATTGGGTTCACAGGAGCTATTTATGTAGCTTTATTCGCTTCCATTTTTACCGTAGTAGCTAATTTATTTTATTTTATTTCTGTTCAAAAATGGAAACTAAAATCTGCTGGTGCTTCCATAGGACATATTGGATTTGGAATGGTATTGGTAGGCATTTTAATTTCTTCTTCCAATAAAACTGTTTTAAGTTGGAATACCACGGGCATTAGTCCTTTGCGAATGGAGTCCAATAAAAATCCAGCAGGTAATCCGAGAGAAAATATTACTTTATTTCAAGGTATTTCCACAGACATGGGGAAGTATATGGTTACTTATATTAGAGATACTTTTGACATTTTAGATAAAAGATTTTTTGAATTAAAGTTCATAGAGAAAGCCACAGGCTATGAGTTTTTATTGTATCCAGACGTATTAAAAAACAATAAGGGGATGGAAGGATTTTCGGCCAACCCTTCCTCTAAGCATTATTGGAACAAAGATATTTTTGTATATGCCACTTCTTTTCAAGAGCATGCAGAAGAGGATACGACTAGGTTTGTTCCACATAAAATGGCCATTGGGGATTCTATTTTTTATAGCAATGGGTATATTAAGTTAGATAAGGTGTTGATTAATCCAAATGCGAATAGACCCGCTGGAAGCAATGAATTGATTTTACAAATGTCTGTCACTTCAAAAGAAGGTTTAAAGTATCAAGCCAATCCAGGTATCATTTTACAAGGGATGGAATTACAAAATAATTATGATACAGTAAAGGCTCAAAATATTGTGTTAAGTTTTAATAAAGTGGTAGACCAAAAAAATGGAGTATTAGAAATTGGAGTGAAGGAATCCGCAGCATTAACCAACTTAATTACTTTAAAAGCCTATGAATTCCCATTCATTAATGTACTATGGTTAGGAATCATTGTAATGGTTTTTGGCTTTGGTTTGGCTACGGTGAATCGAGTGAGGAAGTTAAGAGCGAAGTAAAGAGTCAGTTAAAAGGGGCTATTAAATAGTATTTTAACTTAGTTTTTTATTTAAAATTGATTCATTGAGGTTACATTTTATAATTTTGTGTATCAATATATATGAATAAGCGTTTATTATATAGTATGGTATTTTGTTGTTCGCTTATAGCAGCAACCCAACTAAATGCGCAATCAGGTATGAATGATACTTTGAGGGTGGAAGCTTTCATTACACCTGAGGGAGATACCATCCCACAATCTTGGTTACCTCCTGCGGAAGTGAATGCCATTCAAACCGCCAATTGGAGGAAATATTGGCAAAATTGGACAAGACTAAGAAATGCAGTGTATGTAACTTATCCTTATGCTAAAACAGCAGGTAAAATTATTTCTGAAGTAAATATACAATTGGCGAATGTGCCCGATGATCGTCAAAGAAAACAAATTATTAAATCAAGAGAAAAGGAATTAAAAAGAGACTTTGCCGATAAAGTAACCAATTTGTCTGTGTATCAGGGTAAGGTATTAATGAAATTAATTAATAGAGAAACAGGTAATAACTGTTATGCAATTATAAAAGAGTTCAAGGGTGGCTTTAATGCTGGATTTTGGCAGACAGTTGCTTTTGTTTTTGGAAGTAATTTGAAGCAACAATATGATGCTAAAGGCGATGATAAAGACATTGAAAAAATAGTCTTGGAGGTACAAAAATTATACGGGTACAAAGGATAGGTTTTTGAGCCCTATTTTAGTATCTTTACCCGAATAGTTCCATCCAAAATGAGTGAAGAAAAAAGTTTAAATTTTATTGAAGAAATTATTTCCCAAGATTTAGCATCCGGTAAATATGCACAAATATTAACCAGATTTCCTCCCGAGCCCAATGGTTATTTACATATAGGTCATGCCAAAAGCATTTGTTTAAACTTTGGATTATCAAACCATTTTGGAGGAGGTACTAATTTAAGATTTGATGATACCAACCCCACAACAGAAGAAACAGAATATGTAGAAAGTATAAAAGCCGATTTACAATGGCTGGGATTTAATTGGGTAAAAGAATGTTATGCTTCTGATTATTTTGATACATTATATGGATTTGCTGTACAATTAATTGAAAAAGGTTTAGCCTATGTAGATGATAGCAGTCCCGAAGAAATAGCCTTACAAAAAGGGACACCTACTGCAGCCGGAACTGGGAATGAATATAGAAACAGGTCCATCGCAGAAAATTTGGAGTTATTTACCAATATGAAGGCGGGTAAATATACAGATGGTGCAAAAGTGTTAAGAGCTAAAATTGATTTAGCCAATCCTAATATGCTTTTGAGAGATCCTATATTATATCGTATAAAAAAGGCGCATCATCACCGTACGGGCGATACATGGTGTATCTATCCCATGTACGATTTTGCACATGGCCAAAGCGATGCTATTGAACAAATCACCCATTCCATTTGTACTTTGGAATTTATTCCACATAGAGCTTTGTATGATTGGGGTATTGAAAATTTAGGTATTTATCCTTCCAAACAATATGAATTTTCACGTTTAAACATTACTTATACTATTTTAAGTAAAAGAAAATTATTGCAATTGGTACAAGAGGCTCATGTTGCTAGCTGGGATGATCCAAGGATGCCTACCATTAGCGGTATGCGTCGAAGAGGGTATACCCCAGAAAGTATCAGAGATTTTTGTGATCGAATTGGTATTGCCAAAAGAGAGAATATTATAGATTTTAGTTTATTGGAATTTTGTGTGAGAGAACATTTGAATAAAATTGCTCAAAGAAGAATGGTAGTAACTGATCCTATTAAATTAGTGATTACTAATTATGAACAAGGGGAAGAAATACTGCAGTCAGAAAACAATCCCGAAGATGCAGACGGAGGTGCAAGAGCTGTCCCATTTAGCAAAGAGTTATGGATAGAAAGGGGCGATTTCATGGAAGAGCCCACTAAAAAATATTTTAGATTAGGGCCTGGCTTAATGGTGCGTTTAAAGAGTGCCTATATTGTTAAATGTGAAAGCTTTGAAAAAGACGCAGCAGGGGTGGTGCAAACAGTATTTGTAACCTATGTACCGGAGAGTAAGAGTGGGTCTGATACTTCAGGCATACACGTTAAAGGAACCTTACATTGGGTAAGTGCTCAACATGCAGTGCCGGTGGTATTGAATGAGTATGACCGTTTATTTAAAGTAGAGGATGTGGATGGTGCTGAAGGCGATTTTAAGGATTATCTCAATGATCAATCTTTAACAAAGACCAATGCATGGGCAGAGCCTGCTTTGGTTACTGACCGATTAGATGCACGTTTTCAATTTATCAGAAAAGGCTATTTTTATCAAGATACCACCAGTACCAAAGGGGCATTGGTTTTTAATCGTACGGTTACATTGAAAGATGCTTGGGCCAAAGAGCAAAAAAAATAATTACCACAAATTTATTTGAATGTTAACGCTCGAAAACTTTACAAAAAATTGGGAGAAAAAGTTTCCAGCGCTCAATATAAAAAATACGCATTTTATTATTGCAGTGAGTGGTGGGGTAGACAGCATAGTTTTAGCTCATGTGCTGTATGCGCTAAAAGCCAATTGTACCATTGCGCATGTTAATTTTCAATTAAGAGGGGCCGAAAGTGATAGGGATGAGCAATTTGTTACTGATTTTGCTAAAAAATTTAATTTTCCTTTACAGTTGCATCGGGTGGATACTTTAAAATATGCAGTATTGTATAAAATGGGTATACAGGAAGCGGCTCGTGAAATAAGGTATGCCTGGTTTGAATCTTTATTAAAAAAAGAAGATGTGTTAATAACGGCGCATCATGCAGATGATCAAATAGAGACGGTATTAATGCAATTATTTAGAGGTACGGGTTTACATGGTTTAACAGGTATACCCCATAGACGTAATGATGTTTTAAATTTAGCAAGGCCTTTATTGCCTTTTACTAAAGAGCAGATTAAAGCCTATGCCAGTGAAAATGAATTAGAATTTGTGGAAGATAGTTCTAATAGTAAGGATGATTATACCCGTAATCTCATTAGAAATAAAATTATTCCTCAAATACAAACGGTGTATCCTAATGTGAATGAAAATATATTTTATACAGCTGAGAAATTAAAAGAAGCGGAGGCCATTGTAGAGGCGACTGTTGCAGCGTTTTGGAAAAAAGGATTTAAAACCAAGAAAGGGATACGCACTTTACCAATTAGTTATTGGAATAAGGTCAAGGGCAATGCTACCTATACTTGGGGATTAATTCAGCCTTTTGGGTTTAAGCCAGCCCAAATTGTAGAAGTACATAAATTATTGGAGGCCACTAATGGAGCGTATATTGGAACACCTACGCATCGATTTATTAAATTTAAGGAAGAAATACAAATAGTATCTAATGATACCAGCAAAGAGCATTTAGTGATTTATGTAGGAGAAGGGATATTGCAAATAAAAAATGGAAGTTTACATTTTGAAATGCTGGAAGCGAATCAAATAAAGAAAGTAGATCCAAGTTCGAATATTGCTTATTTAGATGCCGCTAAAATGGATTGGCCTATTTTATATAGAACTTGGCAGTCAACAGATTATTTTTATCCATTGGGGTTACCTAAAAAAAAGAAACTAAATCATTTTTTAGGCAACTTGAAATTAAGTCCGGCCATTAAAGAACAAGTAGCTATTATTTCAGTAGGGGATAAAATTGCTTGGGTAGTAGGACATCGAATTGATGATCGTTTTAAAATTACCCCCCAAACTCAAAAGGTTGTAAAAATTACTTACCAAGATAAGTCCTAATCTGATCTATAAATAGGCTGACCACTTCAACATGACCAATAAAGTAAGCGGTTACTATTAAAAAGACGACGCCATAAATAGAGCCCCATAAATGGGCGCTATGATTAATGCCACCTTGACCTTTTTTAGAAAGATAAGCAGTGAGTCCAAGGTAAATGGGTCCAAATATAAAACCTGGAATAATAGGCGGGATGATAAAAAATCCTATTTGCATAGTAGGTTGAAGAAAAATACCAACAAACACAATGGCGGATACAGCACCCGAGGCGCCTAAACTTTGATAATTGTATTGTTTGTAATGATTTAAATAAGTTGGAACTAAACAAACCAATAAGGAAGTGATATACAATATAATATAGAAAGTAGAGCCAGCAGTTCCAAAAATCATAGCAAAATATTGTTCTACATAATCGCCAAACATAAAAAAGGATAACATATTAAAAGCGAGGTGCATAAAGTCGGCATGAATGAAACCAGAGGTAAAAAAACGATACCACTCATTATGCTGATGAACGGTGTAAGGATGAAATATTAATTTATCCATTAGCGGCTCGTTGTACATTGCTGCCACCGAAATAGCAACTGTAATAATGGTAATATATAAAGTGATGCTCATAAATAAATTAAATTAGGTTATTCGTGGTGGTATTTTTCATTGGCCAAGATACTGCATGCACGGTAAACTTGTTCTGCTAAAATTAATCGAACCAACATGTGGGGGAAAACCAGTTCAGACAAGGACCAAGTAAATTGTGCACGTTGTTTGATATCCTCCGCCACGCCATAAGCACCTCCAATTAAAAATACGATGCGTTGTGCACTTTGATTTGCTTTTTGTTGAATCCATTTAGCCAAACCTGGAGAGCTAAGCATTTTGCCTGTTTCGTCCAACAATATAAGTAGATCTGTGGGGTGAATTACTTTCAAGATAGCCTGCGCTTCCATTTTCTTTATTTGGACAGGATCAGTGGCTTTGGCTGGAACAATAAGTTGCCAGTCGATAGGATAGTAGTGGCTAATTCTTTTAGTAAAATTATCCACCCCTTCTTTGATATAGGGTTCATTGGACTTGCCAACAGAAAGGAAGCTTATTTTCAATAGTTATTATTTGCTCAAAAATACATTTTATAATTTAAGCCGGTCTAGTTAAACTATTGCTCATTAACATGAAAAAGAACCTTTATATATCATAATATGTTGGTAATCAGTTAATTAATTTATACTAAATGCTGTAACAAAACAGCAATTTCAAATATAAAATACATATTTTTGCACTCAAATTTTACTACCCCCACAATGAAAATGCACCTACGCAACACTGTATTTATTGCACTATTTTTTATCTCTTCACCATTATTTAGTCAAGCCCAAGCAGAGCCCCCTGTAATTGAAACCATTCAAACCACACCCATTGGAGGCCTAATTTGTAGCTATCAAAAAGTGAGTGAGTTCAATGAAGAGCAATTCCAAGTTCAAATTATTTTTAAGAATCAAAAGTACATTTACAAACAAGAATCAGATACTATTAAAATTAATGATAAAATGAATCTTACTTCTTTAATTAAAGATTTAAAAGAAGGATTGACAATTATCGAGGACAATGAAAAAAGTAAAACCTTTGACAGAGGAGTTTATATAATTTCTAAAGACAATAACTATTTAGACAATCATTTTCTTACTTTTTGGAATAAGGAGTACAATATAAGTACAACATTAAATAAAACTCATACCAATGAATTAATAGACTGGTTAAACAATATCAAGTTGTAATTTTTAAGGTATAAAACTAATTTAATCATCTTTGTATTAGATACAAAAAGGCCCCCCGAGAATCGGGGGGCCTTTTTAATCAACTATTGTAAATTCTATTGAAGAATTGGTAATTTATCAAACATTACAACTTTTGGAACATTTGCTGCATTATTATTTAATTCACTTTGAGGATACAATAAACGTTGTATAAAGGCACTAGCCACTTTAACTTTAGTTGGAGTAACATTGCTTATAACTGGGATGGCTTGCATTCCATTAGGGTAAGCTTAATTATGTCTTCTAACATCCAATTCAGCTATTTATAGACTTTTTTATATTAAAATAATTTTAATTTATTTATAATTTAAAAAGAGTTATTTATATAATATTAAATATCTTAATATAAATTTTTCTTACAAAAAAAACGCTGTAAATTCAAAATTTACAGCGTTTTGCTAAGTTTTGTGACCGCGTTAGGATTCAAACCTAAAACCCCCTCATCCGTAGTGAGGTACTCTATTCAGTTGAGCTACGCAGCCATTTCCCTAGTTATAGGGGTTGCAAATATACCTTAAAATCCTATTTCCCCAAGTAAAAACTATAATTATTCAGCTCATGCTAGTAGTGCCAACGTACAAAGGCCTCAATAGCAGCGTATTTAGTTAAGCCAAGTCTTGCATACAAATCTGCTGTATTGGCATTTCTTATTTCAGCTCTTTGCCAAAATTCTCTAGCATCAGTGCCTTGAAAAGGGACACTGTCCTTTTGGGACTGATGTATAAAGATACCAAATCGCTTTTTCATCACTTGGTCTGGACTCATAGGAATAGCCATTTCAATTTCTGAAATATCCCATTCTTGCCAAGCGCCTTTATACAACCAAACCCAACAGTCTTTTATCCAAATGGCTCCTTCCGCTTTTAGACGGCGTAAACTTTCGAAAATAATATTTAAACAAACTTTATGTGTACCATGTGGGTCGGCTAAATCGCCTGCACAAAATATTTGATGGGGTTGAATTTGATTTAATAAATCCATTGTAATACGAATATCCAACTCGCTCATTGGCTTTTTTTCAATGGCGCCCGTTTCATAAAAAGGAAGATCCATGAAATGATAATTTTCTTCTTTGATACCTACATACCTACAAGTGGCTTTAGCTTCACATCTTCTGATAAGACCCTTGATGGCTCTAATTTCTGCAGTATCTAAGTGATCTGACTTTTTACTTGCTAAAAATGTTCTGGCAGCACTTAAGATGGCTTCACTTTTTTTATTGTCTATGCCAAAAAGGTCTTCAAAGCCAACCGCAAAGTCTAAGAAGCGCGTTACAAATTCGTCTGTAACTGCAATGTTGCCACTGGTTTGATAAGCAACATGCACGTCATGTCCTTGTTCTTGTAAACGCATAAAAGTTCCACCCATACTTATGATGTCATCATCAGGATGAGGAGAAAATACCAAAACTTTTTTTGGATGTGGCCCACTGCGTTCTGGATGTGCTGGTATTACTGCATTAGGTTTACCTCCTGGCCATCCAGTAATGGTGTCCCTTAACATATAAAACACCTGTAAATTAATATCGTAAACCGAATCTTTTAAAACCAATAAGTCGGATAAACTATTTTCTTTATAATCATTGGCGGTTAAACTTAAAACCGTTTTATCTAATTTTAATGCCAAAGCAATGACCGCTTTTTTAATTATATTAGGTGTCCAATCATTGGCACCTGTAAGCCAGGGCGCTTTATTTCTGGTTAATTCCAAGGAGGCCAGTTCGTCAATAACAAAAGTACAATCATCATGATTTTGTAATACACTGGCTGGTATTTGCTCTGTCACATCACCTTCTATGGCTTTGGCTACTATGGATGCTTTATCACCCCAAGCTAGTAAAACAATTTTCTTGGCTTTCATGATGCTGCTAATACCCACCGTAATTGCCAATTTTGGAACTTTATTTAAATCATGAAATTCATAGGTGTTGGCGATTCTGGTTTGTTGGTCTAATTGAATGACTCTGGTTTTAGAGTGAAAGCTAGAGCCTGGTTCATTAAAACCAATATGTCCATTTTTACCAATGCCTAAAATTTGCAAATCGATGCCGCCAATTTTTTCAATGGTTTGCTCGTAAGTGATACAATTTTCTTTTAAATTATCCTTGGTCCATTCGCCATTGGGTAAATAAATATTTTTAGGGTCAATGTCTACTAAATTAAACAAATGGCGATGCATAAAACTCCAATAACTTTGGTAAGCGGTTTTATCAATAGGGTAGTATTCGTCTAAATTAATGGTAATTACATTTTTAAAACTCAAGCCTTCTTCTTTGTGCATGCGTACCAATTCCTTATACAATAAAATAGGGGTAGTGCCCGTAGCCATACCTAAAACACAAGGTAATTTTTTTGCTTGTTTTTCTTTGATGAGAGCTGCCATTTGCGCAGCCACTGCATTAGATCCTTCCGTAGTATTTTTATAAATTACAACTGGAATTTTTTCAAATGATTCTAACATAAAAAAGGTTTCAATGATATTTAAATGTATAAAAAAAGCTCCAATTTTATTAGAGCTTTTTTTATTTTTAATCGACTTTAGTTACTTTAATCATATTGGTTGGTAAGTGTAACTGAATAGGAGTGCTACCCGTATTCACTACTATATCTCCCGTATTGACAAATCCTTTGGTCTTTAAAATTTGAATTTGGTCGGTAATGATGCTGTCCAAACTTTCTTCTTTATTATAATAAATGGCCCTCACCCCCCAACTTAAACTTAATTGATTCACCAAACTTTTTTCTTTTGTGAAAATGAATAATGGCGATTTGGGACGGAAGCTACTTAACATGAATGCAGTATAACCACTTTGAGTCATACCCACCAAAGCTTGTGCATTCGTGTCTTCAGATAATTTACAACCATTGTAACACAAAGCATCACTTAAGAAAGAAGGAGAATGTGGTTGTGGTTTTAAATCTTCAGAACGATTGTATTTATAACCATGCTCTTCCACTTCTGAAATAATTTTGCGCATGGTTTCAATTACTAAAACAGGAAATTGACCAGTTGCGGTTTCGCCACTTAACATAACGGCGTCGGCCCCTTCAATTACCGCATTGGCTACATCGGTAATTTCACTACGATTGGGTTTTACACGATCAATCATCGATTCCATCATTTGAGTAGCCACAATCACAGGCTTCGCTCTATGTAAACATTTTTTAATTAATTCTTTTTGTATTAATGGAATTTTTTCAACTGGTAATTCAACCCCTAAGTCTCCTCTGGCAATCATGATTCCGTCGCTGGCAATAATAATATCACGAATATTAATTAAAGCTTCGGGCATTTCAATTTTGGCAATAATTTTAGACTTGCTCTTGCTTTTATTTAATAAGTCTCTTAACATTTCAATATCTGCCACTCTTTTTACAAAGCTTAATGCCACCCAATCTAATTCTTCTTTAATGATAAATTGAGCGTCTTCTAAATCTTTTTCTGTTAAAGCGGGTAATGATATTTTTGTATCTGGTAAATTAACCCCTTTCTTAGAGGAAATAATTCCGCCTAAGGTTACTTGTACTTTTACATCCCCATTAGTTTCAACGCTACTTACTTTTACTTCAATTTTACCATCGTCAATCATGATAATATTTCCAACCACCACGTCTCCAGCCAAGTTGGGGTAGGAGACATATATTTTTTCTAAGGTACCTATACATTTGGTATTGGTGAAGGTTAAAATGTCGCCTTCTTTTACTTCAAGACGGTTATTTTCTATTTCACCTACTCTTAATTTAGGACCTTGTAAATCACCCAAAATAGCCACATTACATCCTAGCTCTTTGTTGATGCCTCTAATGTTATCGATTATGGCTTTTTTATCTTCATGTGTGCCATGTGAAAAATTTAATCGAAAAACATTCACTCCTGCAATGACTAAGTTTTTTAATTGGTCGTAAGTGTCGCAAGCGGGACCTACGGTAGCCACTATTTTAGTTTTGTGATGGGGTTGTTTAAATACTGGTTTTGAGCTCATTTTTTATTGATGGGTTATTTTGTTTAGCTGGCTAAAATTTTTACAATTTTCAACCATTCGTCAGAAATTTTTTGTTTTGCCTTAATGGCTTTGTCAAGTGGGGTGTACTTAATTTTATTATCCACTATGCCCACCATAACATTGTGGGTACCATTTAATAAACATTCAACAGCATGATATCCCATACGACTGGCTATTAAACGGTCTAAGCAACTTGGTGAACCACCTCTTTGAATATGACCTAATATGCATACACGGATATCGGCATTAGGCAATTTTTCTTTTAAAAAATTACCTACTTGCGTACCACCGCCAAATTCTTCTCCTTCTGCTACTACAATTAGGTTTACTAATTTTTTTCTTTTTTCTTTTTCAGTTAAGGAAGTAATCATCGCTTCCATATCTGTTTTAGATTCTGGAATTAAAATATTTTCAGCGCCGGTAGCAATTCCACTGTGAAGCGCAATGTATCCTGCATCTCGTCCCATTACTTCTACCACAAATAAGCGGTCATGGGCGTCCGCAGTGTCTCTAATTTTATCGATGGCTTCTACCGCAGTGTTTACAGCCGTATCAAACCCAATGGTAAAATCACTGCCTGCAATATCTTTATCAATAGTACCTGGAATGCCAATACAAGGAATATCAAATTCATGACTAAACTTTTGTGCTCCTTTAAAACTTCCATCACCGCCTATCACAACAATTCCATTAATGCCTCTTTTCTTTAAATTTTCATAAGCGATTTTTCTTCCTTCTATTTCAAAAAATGCGGCACTTCTTGCTGTTTTTAAAATAGTGCCACCGCGTTGAATAATATTGCCTACCGATTTGGAATACATTGGAAAGATATCATCATCAATCATTCCATTATAACCTCTAGCAACACCAAAAACATCTATTCCATGGTGAACACTGGTTCTAACAACCGCTCTAATAGCTGCATTCATACCTGGAGCATCTCCACCCGAAGTTAAAACAGCGATTTTAGTTACTTTTTTAGCAGACATAATTTATTCAATTGTGTATTAATCTATTGATTTACAATAACAAATCAATTGGTTATAAAATTAAGCGAGCTACAAATTTAATCAATTAAGCCCATTTTCCCATTCAATTTATAAACACTTTTAAAATACTAACGTATGTTATTAAATTAGAATAGGTGTAACTGTTAATAAAACAACTATTTAGCGGAGGGAGAGAGGATGAGTATTTAAGGGATTGGCCTTATTTGCTTTCTAATATTACCAAATCGTTAAATGCAATTTCGTATTCCTTATTCATAGACCTTATCAATGCATTCTTATCTTGATAGCTTTTTTCTACGATATGAAATTTAGTGGTATCGGAATAAACAGAAGGGTCGGCCATTTGTAATTCAATGTCTGCTTTCTCTTTATGTAAGGTTTCAATATTATGTTCAATTTGGGCAATTGCTTTTTGCAATTTTTGAATTTGCTTTTGCAAATCTTTGTCTATGGCTTGTGGTTTTACTTCAATGGGCGCAGTAGCTTCTTGTTTGCTTTGTTTTCTGCTGTCTTTATTGCCTGAAGCTTTTGCTGGTTCAGCTAGCTGTGCTTTTTGCTTGGCCATTCTTTCTTTCCATTCCAACCATTCTTTGTAGTCCCCTTTAAATTCAATTATTTTTTCGTCTTCAATTTCCCAAATTTTATTTGCTGTTTTAGAAATAAAATAACGGTCGTGACTTACTAAAATAATGGTACCATCGTATTTGGTTAAGGCTTCTGCTAATAATTCAACGGTCACCATATCTAAGTGGTTGGTAGGTTCATCCAGCATTAAAAAATTAGCTTTACTAATAATAGTTTTAGTAAGTGCGACTCTCGCTTTTTCACCTCCACTCAATACTTTAATTTTTTTATCAATTTCATCGCCACCAAATAAGAAACAACCTAATAAAGCACGAAGTTCTAATTCAGTATTTTTAGTGCCACATTCTTGAACTTCTTTTAAAATGGTATTATTTAAGTTCAAAGATTCCAATTGGTGTTGTGCATAAAAACTTTCTTCTACATTATGTCCCCAAACTCTTTCCCCTTCAAACTTTTCCATACCAGCCACTATTCTAAGCAAAGTCGATTTCCCTTTTCCATTGGCGCCAATCAATGCTATTTTATCTCCTCTTTCAATTTCGGCAAAGGCGTTGTCTAAGATGGAAACATTGGGATAGCTTTTGCCAACCCCTTTTAAATCTACTAATACTTTACCAGGGGTTTTATCCACTGCAAAATTGATTCTAATATTGGGCCTTTCTATTTTAACATCTTCAATAACATCTAGTTTGTCTAAACGTTTTTGAATAGATTGGGCTTGAGCAGCTTTAGAGGCTTTGGCTTTAAATCTTTCGATAAATTTTTCTTGTTGCTTGATATAATCCTGCTGATTTTCAAAAGCACGTTGTTGTATTTCTACTCTTTGTTCTTTTTCAATTTCATAATGCTCATAATCACCAGTGTAAAAATGCAATTGTTGTTGGTATACTTCAACAATTTTATTGACCATTTTATTTAAAAAATATTTATCGTGACTTACAATCACCACACTTCCTTTGTAATGCAATAAATATTTTTCTAACCACTCAATACTGGGTAAGTCTAAGTGGTTGGTAGGCTCATCTAATAATAATACGTCAGGTTGTTGTAAAATCATTTTTGCTAATAATACACGCATTCTCCAACCTCCGCTAAATTCTTTGTAAGGGCGGGCTAAATCTTTAATAGCAAATCCTAAACCATGCAATACTTCTTCTGCTTTGTGATTGATATTGTAACCGTCTAATAAATCAATCTCATGTAAAGCGTCGGTATATTTAATTAATAAATCATTGTCCTCTGAATTGGCTTCTAATTCTTTGCCAAGTTGCTCTACCTCTTTTTCTAGTTCACGCACTCTTTCAAAAGCACCTAAAGCCACTTCGGTAATGGACTCGTTGGTGTCGAAGCTTAATAAGTCCTGATGTAAATAGCCAATAGTGGTATCTCTGCCTTTTTCAACGGTACCCTTACTTGGATTTAATTGCCCCACCAATATCTTTAATAAAGTAGACTTTCCCGTACCATTATAACCAATTAAACCAATGCGTTCGCCTGGTTGAATGGACCAATTGGCCTCACCCACAATCACTCTAGCACCAAACTCAAATGTCACATTTTGTAAACCTATTAGCATATTTCTTTAAATTCAGACCGCAAAGTTAGCTAGTTGGAGTATCTAATTATGCATAAATTTGTAAAAATATTTTATGAATAGGGTATACGTTGCTATTATAGTGATGCTGATACTGGGTTGCAAGGACTCAGAAAAGGCAACTTTGGACAATTCCTTATGGGAGTTTATTCCCCAAAATCATCAAACCGCTTTTGACAATGCCTGCCAGCCTTTATTGGTCAATTATCAAGATTTTCTAAAAGGGTTAGTGGGAATGGACACTGTCTATTTATTTAATTCCGCAAAGAATTTAGCTGCTTTAACCGATTCCTTCCCAATTTTAGACAATGCAAAAGATTCCCTTTTAAGCTATAATATTCAGCAGGGATTAGTGAATATACATGCAGAAATAGAGGGGCTGCTATTGGAAACCTCTTGGCCTGAAATATATAAAGCATCCAATATGATTTCTTTACAATTGATTCATCTTTTAGGAAGTGCGGGCTATCAAGATCATACAATTTATATATTCAATACCAGTTCCAATTTGCAAGAAGATGAATTACATTGGTTGGGTTTAACCAAATCATCCAGAGATCCCTATCATCCTAACAGTAAAGAATTGGTATTGGCTCAGCAGGTTTTACAAGAGAATTAGTTAGGCGCTTTATAATTTATAATAAGCATTGCATTGGTTTGAAGGGTGGATGTAATGTAGTATTCCTTTCGTCTGTTTCCTTCTTTCAAAATCATTAATGCCGTATTGGGAGGGACTGATCCTAGGTTTTGTGCTACTATAATGATTTCATGTTCTGTAACTTCTTTGTTAAAATCAAGTTCAAAATGTATTGCTTTAAAACTGAGCCTTTGGTTAGCTAAAATTTGTATTTTATTATCATATACCATGATACTATCATTGTCTATAGTGCCATTGTCATATAGGTCAAAGCTAACATGGGAGCTATTTACAGTAATTTTACTCACTAATTTATTTTCTCTACCAACCAAAACATAAGGTAAAATTTGATTGCGATTAGTGGGTTTAGCATTGTCAATGCTGATATTATTATTACTACTATTATTACTATTGCTAGTACTATTGGATGGAGCTTTATTTTCTTCTTTTGTTTTTGCAATAGACTGCTCAATTATATTATCATTCGTAGTATTAACTATAGAATTAGGGGAGTCTTCTTTAGTCGCTTTAGGGATATTGTCTTTATTAGTTTTTTGTAAGGAAGTTGAATTAAGTGGTGCAACAGTTTTTTTAATATTGGAAACAATATTGTTTTTAATATTGGTGGGTGGATTATTTTGTAGAACTAACTTATTAATAGGAACTGTTTTGTTTTCGGGCTGTTCTATTTTTTTATTATTCTTTGTAATTGATTTATTATTTTGCCCAGCTAAATTTTTAGGGATCATTTTTACAAAGGGTACTACTTTTTCTAAATAAACGCTTCCGCTTCCGCAGTCTTTGCCCAATTTTGAATTACTAGAAATATAAGTTCCTTCTAAAGTTTCACGTCCTCTGATGGTATTATAAGTAAGGTAGTTGGTCATTAAACAAGCTTGAAAATTACCTAATAATTGCATGTTTTCAAATTTGGTTTCAATGACACTTACTAATTGTGTGCTTTCTGAATGTATTCCATTGGCAATGGCTTTAGCAGAAAAATTATTTGAAATTGTGGTGTAAGTAACAACAGATAAACTATGATTAGGGAGCTCTTTAATATCTAATTCATAAGAGTAAATTTTACCATCTTGTTCTTGGTTAGGAGTAAAACTACCTTTCCACTTACCGCTTAGGTCTTGGCCTAAAAGCAGGGTGGGTAACCAAATAGAGAGCAGAAGCAAAACAATGCGGTGCATATTGCAAAGCTATGTATAAAATATGAACCGCTTTTATTACCTTTACGGACATATATTATAGAGAAAAATCATGGTTCAAATTCAATTTCCAGATGGTGCGGTTCGTTCCTACGAAAAAGGGGTCACTGCTTACGGCATTGCAAAATCAATTAGTGAAGGTTTGGCAAAAAAAGTATTGGCGGCTTCGGTAAATGGACAAGTGTGCGATGCTACGCGAGCAATTAATGAGGATGCGGCTTTAAAATTATTAACCTGGGAGGATGCAGATGGTAAAAATACATTTTGGCATTCTTCGGCCCATTTATTAGCAGAAGCGGTGGAAATGCAATTTCCAGGAGCGAAATTTTGGGTGGGACCTGCTTTAGAAAAGGGTTTTTATTATGATATTGATTTAGGAGATAAAACCATTAAAGAAGAAGACGTTATTGCACTTGAAAAAAAGATGAATGAATTGGCAAAGCAAGCCAATGCCTATATCCGTAAGGAAATGTCAAAGGCCGAGGCCATTGCTTATTTTACAGAAAAGAAGGATGAGTATAAATTAGATTTATTATCGGGATTGGAAGATGGAACCATTACTTTTTATACCCAGGGGGCATTCACCGATTTATGTCGTGGCCCACATATTCCCAATACTAGTTTTATAAAAGCCATTAAGATTACCAATATCGCAGGTGCTTTTTGGAAAGGGGATGAGAAAAATAAAATGTTGACTAGGGTGTATGGCATTACTTTCCCGAATCAAAAGGAATTGGATGAATATTTATTATTACTAGAAGAAGCGAAAAAAAGAGACCATAGAAAATTAGGAAAAGAATTAGGTATTTATACTATGGATGATGATGTGGGACCTGGACTTCCATTGTGGATGCCTAATGGGACCATCATTATTGAAGAGTTAGAAAATTTAGCCAAACAAACTGAAGAAGCCGCAGGATACAAGCGTGTAGTGACCCCACATATTGCAAAAGAAAGTATGTATATTAAAAGTGGACACTTGCCTTATTATCAAGACAGCATGTTTCCTCCAATGGAATTAGATGGAACAAAGTATTATTTAAAGGCAATGAATTGCCCGCATCATCATAAAATTTTTGAAGCAGAACCTAAGAGCTATAAAGACATGCCACTTCGTTTAGCGGAGTATGGTACTTGTTATAGGTATGAGCAAAGTGGTGAATTGTTTGGATTAATGCGCGTACGTTGTTTGCATATGAACGATGCGCATATTTATTGTACCAAAGAACAATTTGCGCAAGAATTTAGAGCGGTGAATGAAATGTATTTGAAGTACTTTAAAATATTTGGCATTGATAAATATGTAATGCGATTAAGTTTACACGATCCAAAAAAATTAGGACAGAAATATATTAACGAACCTGAACTTTGGTTGGAAACAGAAGCCATGGTGCGCGCTGTATTAATTGAAACAGGAACGCCTTTCGTGGAAGTACAAGATGAGGGTGCGTTTTATGGTCCTAAAATAGATGTTCAAATTTGGAGTATTATAGGACGTGAATTTACCTTAGCGACCAATCAAGTAGATTTCGCACAAGGCAAGCGTTTTAATTTAAGCTTTACAAATAAAGACAACGAGCCAGAAACGCCATTGATTATTCATAGAGCACCTTTGGGCACCCATGAACGTTTTATTGGATTTTTATTGGAACATTATGCTGGCAAATTTCCAGTATGGTTGGCGCCCATGCAAGTTAAAATTTTACCCATTAGTGATAAGTTTATGCCTTATGCAGAGATTGTTTTCGCAGAATTGAAGAAAGCAGGTGTGCGCGTGGAGATAGATGATCGAAATGAAAAAATTGGAAAGAAGATAAGAGATACAGAAATTATGAAAGTGCCTTATATGTTAGTGATTGGAGAAAAAGAAGTGGCCGAAAATAAATTATCGGTTCGTCGCCAGGGCAAAGGAGATATGGGGATGTTGGATAAATCTGCTTTCTTGGCACAGGTGGTGGAAGAAATTGAACAAAGAAGGGCCCCTGCGGAATAATAAAGCACCATATCATAACATTGACTATCTTTACAAAACTAAAATAAACGTTTAATTACTTAATGGCATTACCTAACAGAGGACCCAGATTTAACCCAAGGTTTCAAAGACAACAAGAACCAGAGCATCGCATTAATGATCGCATTCGAGTTCCACAAATTAGATTGGTTGGA
>CAMBEQ010000010.1 GCA_945865545.1 Sediminibacterium ginsengisoli
CTTTAATCATGATATGTTTTTTAGTCTTCAATTATAGTTCAATTTTGATAGGCAGAATCGCAAATTTATTTTTAGTGCCCTTTATCCAATCAATCTTTTCAACAACCAGGCCTTGCCTTTATAGGGAGGATATTTAAAACCAGGATCCATCCAAGTAGGTGTTTTTAATACCGATTTTGTGTGCGTAAAGGTGTCAAAACTTTGTTGGCCATGATAGCCCCCTGTTCCGCTAAAACCCCTGCCACCAAAAGGTAAATCGTGATTGGTAATATGCATGGTCGCATTGTTTACACAAGCACCTCCTGAAGGTACATTGGTTAACCAATATTGTTCATCAGCTTTATTTTCTGTGAAAACATAAAAAGCCAATGGGTTGGGGTTTTTATTGATAATCGCCAAAGCTTCTTCATTCGATTCATAAGTAAGTATGGGAAGAATGGGTCCAAAAATCTCCTCCTGCATAATTTTTGCATCTGCATGCACGCCTGTCATAATGGTAGGCTCAATAAATAATTTTTCTCTATTTGATCTTCCTCCATAAACAATTTCACCATCCCCTAAATAAGAAGTAATACGCAACCATTGTTTGTCATTAATAATTTTTCCATAATGTTCTGAAGTTGCAGCGTCTGCTCCATAAAAAGATTGAAGCGCAATAATTAGCTCTTTAATTAAGTGGTCTTTTAAATCACTGGGTACTAAAACATAATCAGGCGCAATACACATTTGTCCGCAATTGGAGAATTTAGGATTAGCCAAACGACGCGCAGCTACCCTTAAATTGGCATCGGAAGTAACCACAGCGGGGCTTTTACCGCCTAGCTCTAAAGTAACTGGGACCAATTGCTCGGCGGCATATTTATAAATAATTTTTCCAACTGCTGTACTGCCTGTATAAAAAATATGATCAAACCTATTGTCAGTTAATAAAGGTGGCAAAACGATAGCACCCTCCCCTTCTAAGTATTGAATATAATTTTCAGGAAATAAAGATTCCACTATTTTACCCATTAGTTTGGCAGTGGCTGGCGCAAACTCACTCGGTTTTAACACTACACAATTACCTCCTGCAATGGCCCCAATTAATGGTGTAAACAATAATTGAAAAGGATAATTCCAAGGAGCAATAATACAAACCACTCCCAAAGGTTCTTGTATTGTATAACTAGTTGAAGGCATATTAACTAAATTGGTAGCAACCGATTTCGGTTCCATCCAATCTTTTAAATGCTTCATGGTATGGTTTAATTCACTTAAGAAAAATCCAACTTCTGTTGCCCAAGCATCTTCATCTGTTTTTTTAAGGTCGGCATACAAGGCAGCATACAATTGCTTTTCATTCTCTAAAACTGCCTTTTTTAAGCGTTGCAACTGAAGCAGTCTAAATTCAAATGGCTGGGTAGCTCCTGCCATAAAATAAGCGCGTAACGATGTGATAGAAACGGACATATATTGAAAATTATTAAGCAATTTAGCTCTAATTGGTGAAATAAAGCTGTCCTTTATCAGTTCATCAAATTATTTTCAAAAATTCCAAAATATTTGATAATTTAACAGAATCAATAACGATTATAAACCAAATACTGGATTGCTATGTCAAAAAGAAAAGCGGACAACACAAGAAGGGATTTTATCAGAAATTCTGCGCTTGCTTTAGGTGGATTTTATATTTTACCAAGGCACGTTTTAGGTGGTAAAGGATTTACCGCTCCAAGTGATAAACTACAAGTGGCTGGCATAGGGGCCGGCGGAAAAGGAGAAAGTGATTTATTTTCATTTTACCAAACCGGTAAAGTTGATGTTGCTTTCTTATGTGACGTAGATGATCGTCAATGTGAAAAAAGTTTTCAAAGATATCCAAAGGCAAAGCGATACAAAGACTATAGAGAAATGTTAGATAAAGAGCACATGCATATAGATGCCTGCTCCGTATCTACACCCGATCATATGCACGCAGTGCAAGCCATGGCGGCCATGCAATTAGGCAAACATGTTTATGTGCAAAAGCCAATGGCACATGATATATACGAAGCACGTATTATGACTAAAGCGGCACATGATTATAAAGTAGTGACTCAAATGGGTAACCAAGGCGCTTCTGGTGATGGTGTTCGTATGTTGCAAGATTGGCATACCGCAGGATTGATTGGAGATGTGCATACTATTTATTGTTATACAGACAGACCCGTTTGGCCACAAGGTGTAAACCGACCCATTTTAACCACCCCTTCGCCAATTCCTGCAGAGTTGGATTTTGATTTGTGGTTGGGAACTGCTCCTAATAAAGATTATTTTGATGGCTTGTTGCCATTTAACTGGAGAGGTTGGTGGGATTACGGAACCGGCGCCTTAGGAGATATGGCATGTCATATTATGGCACCTGCCTTTGCAGTAGCTGGATTAGGTTATCCTATTGCAGCGGAATGTAGTGTAGCCACTCGTTATACTGCCCCTTGGCAAAGACTATCTGCACCAGATAGTGGTCCAATGGGTTCACATATCATCTTAACATTCCAAGGACAAAACGGAAAACCAAATATAAAATTACATTGGATGGATGTTGGTATTCAACCAGAACGTCCAGCAGAATTGGGACCCAATGAAATCATGGGAGATGGCGGTAATGGTGTAATATTTGAAGGAACAAAAGGAAAAATGATGGCTGGCACTTATGGTGTAAACCCTCAATTATTACCAACTAATTTAACCAAAACAACAGTGGTCCCTCAAACAGTGGATCGCGTTAAAAAAGGAGACAATGGGCACTATGCTGCATGGGTGGAAGCTTGTATAGCAGGAGCAGGAAGTGCTGAGGCAAAAGCATTAAGTTCTAATTTTGATATTGCAGGTCCTTTAACAGAGTCTGTGTTGATGGGTAATTTAGCTATTAGAAGTTATGATATTAAATCCACTGATAAAAAGGGTAATGCAAGCTATCCAGGCAGAGGCATTCAGTTATTATGGGATGGTCCTAATATGAAAATCACCAATTTCGACGAAGCGAATCAGTTTGTAAAAAGAACTTACCGCGAAGGTTGGAGCTTGGGGGCATAGAAAAATATCAGTTTCACTTATTATAAAACCTCGGTTGCCAATGGCCATCGAGGTTTTTTTATTCGTTTAGAGGCTAACCCATAATAAGAATCATCCATTTTTAGGGAAATAAAATTGGTACCTTACACCTAGTAAAATTTAAACTATGGAAAACTTACGCAGTCAGTTTCTGTTAAATCCAGCAATAACTTTTTTAAATTTTGGATCTTTTGGCGCTACCCCCAAACCTATTTTTGACGCTTATCAACAATGGCAAAGAGTATTAGAAGCGGAGCCAGTTCAATTTATAGCTTTTGATGGGTTTAACTATTTAGCAGACACAAGAGCCGCTCTTGCTAAATTTGTAGGCTGCCCTGATAAAGATGATTTAGTGATGGTCACCAATCCTTCTTTTGCTGTGAATTTAATTGCGAAAAATTTTCCCTTACAAGAAGGGGATGAAATTTTAGCCACCGATATTGAATACGGGGCCTGTGATCGTACTTGGGATTATTATTGTAAAAAAAATAAAGCTACCTATAGAAGACAAAAAATAAATTTACCTATCACCTCCAAAGAAAAATTTATTGAAGATTTTTTTGAAGGCTTAAGGCCCAGTACCAAAGCCATTTTCATTAGTCATATAACCAGTGCTACTTCTTTGATATTTCCAGTGAAAGAAATTTGTGCCATCGCTAAATCAAAAGGACTTATTACTATTGTAGACGGCGCACATGTACCAGCGCACATCGATTTAAATATCAATGATTTGGAAGTTGATTTTTATACGGGCGCTTGTCATAAATGGATGATGGCTGCCAAAGGTTGTAGTTTTTTATACGCACATAAAAATGTTCAACATTTATGTGATCCACTTATTGTAAGCTGGGGATACAAAGCCTTAAAACCTTCACATTCCAATTTTTTAGACTACCACCAAATGATTGGTACACGTGATTTTTCTGCATTTTTAACCGTAGCCGCTTCCTTGGAATTTATGGAAAAAAATAATTGGCCTGCAGTTTCCAAAAAATGTCATGAAATGATTTTAGCCAATGCACCACGTTTTTATTCTTTACTAGGGAGCAAGCCTATCAGTCCATTGAACAGTGAGTGGATTGGCCAAATGATCAGTATTCCTATCAATACCTCTGAGCCAGAA
Source organism: Sediminibacterium ginsengisoli (assembly GCA_945865545.1). Classification (GTDB taxonomy): domain Bacteria; phylum Bacteroidota; class Bacteroidia; order Chitinophagales; family Chitinophagaceae; genus Sediminibacterium; species Sediminibacterium ginsengisoli_F. The sequence continues at coordinate 4,196 of CAMBEQ010000010.1, forward strand.
ATATTGCAAAGAAAATTATATACCGATTATAAAATAGAAGTACCCATTATGCGTCAAGAAAATGATGTCTACATTCGTTACTCTATCAATGGATTTAATTCGGTAGCAGACTTAGATATACTTTACAATGCACTAGAAACGATAAAGAAAGAAGGCATCTTGATAAAATAAATTTACTTTAAGCCAATGCTGCATGCAATATCTCCACCGTATGCAAGGCTTTTTCTCCCGTACCATCTTTAATTTGATGACGGCAACTCGTTCCAGGGGCAGCAATGGTGCAGCTATCTTTATTGGCTCTTACTTTTGGAAACAATACCAACTCTCCAATATTCATTGACACTTCATAGTGTTCTTTCTCATAGCCAAAGGAACCTGCCATACCGCAACAACCCGAAGGAATGGTTTCCACTTTAAAGTTCGTAGGAAAGGAAAGTACTTTTACGGAATCTGCTAAAGAGCCCACTGCTTTCTGTTGACAATGCCCATGCAATAAAATGGATTTTGAACTTTCTGTGAATTGATTTTTTACAATAGCTCCAGTCTCCATTTCTTTAGCAATAAATTCATCAATAAAGAAACTGTATTTGGCTAAATGTGTTGCAGCTGCTACATTTTCATCAGTGGCCAAATCGGGATATTCATCTCTAAAAGTTAGTATGGCAGAGGGTTCTAGGCCAATCAACGGATTGGCTTCACTCACTAAATGACTCAATTTTTCAATATTGGTATTGGCAATTTTTTTGGCCTTTCTTACCAACCCTTTGGACAACCAAGTTCTTCCACTCTCTTCATGTGCTGGAATAATGACTTCATAGCCCAATGCGGTTAATAATTGAATGGCCTTAATGCCTATAGCCGCATCATTGTAATTGGTAAACTCATCACAAAATAAATAGACGGTTTTTTTTGGATCAATAGGTGCTTGGTAATTTTTCTGATACCAAGCCTCTAAAGTTTCTAGTGACAAGGAAGGCATAGAACGTTTTAAAGCAAATCCTGAAATCAATTTAACGACGGACCCAGTAATAATATTATTGATCAATAGATTATACAAACGAGGTGCGATAGATCCTAATTTAGCAGCGGCCGTAAAATTGGCAATCAACTTGGATCTAAAAGGAACACCATTGGCATCATAATAATGTTGCAAAAATTCTGCTTTCAACTTGGCCATATCTACATTAGAAGGACATTCGCTTTTACAAGCCTTGCAACTTAAACACAAACTCATTACATCATAAATTTCTTTATGATCATACCTATTTTGTTTGTCCGAATGCGTTAAAAATTCGCGCAAAATATTGGCACGAGCACGGGTAGTATCTTTTTCATCTCTAGTAGCCATAAAAGAAGGGCACATGGTACCACCTGAAAGATGCGTTTTTCTACAATCCCCCGAGCCATTACATTGTTCGGCATGCTGTAAAATATCTTGTTGATGAAAACGAAATATGGTTTTAAATTCAGGTGTTAATTGTCCTGGCTCATACCTAAGCATGGTATTCATGGAAGGCGTATCCACTATTTTATTCGGATTAAAAATATGTTTAGGATCCCAAGTATTTTTAACTTGTTTAAGTAAAGTATAATTTTTTTCTCCTACCATTTGCTTAATAAATTCTCCGCGCAAACGGCCATCCCCATGTTCTCCACTTAAAGAACCATCGTATTTTTTAACTAAAGTGGCTACTTCTTCCGCAATGGTTCTAAATAATTGATTGCCCTCTTTGGTTTTTAAATTAATAATAGGACGCAAATGAAGCTCGCCCGAACCGGCATGCGCATAATGCACCGCATACAAGCCATGCTTTTTCAGAATTTCATTAAAGTCTTTAATGTAATTAGGTAAATCTGCTACATCCACAGCAGTATCTTCAATTACGGGTACTGCTTTTTCATCACCAGGTAAATTACTTAATAGTCCCAAACCTGCTTTTCTTAAGGCCCATATTTTTTTAGCATCTGCCCCATACAAAACTGGAAAATGATATCCTAATCCTGCTGCACGCATTTCTACTTCTACTTGATTGGTAATAGCGAGTATCTCTTCTCTTGTTTCTTTTACAAATTCAATCACTAATATAGCGCCTGGATCTCCTTGAACAAAAAATCTATTCTTACTTTGTTCAATATTTTCTTTAGTACATTCTAAAATATAATGATCAATTAACTCACTTGCACTAGGTTGATATTTTAAGCCAATTAAATTAGCATGCAGGGACTCATCAATAGAATTAAAATGTACACATAACAAACCTACTTCTTTGGGTGGTGCAGGCATTACATTTAATTTTATCTCTGTCATCAACGCCAAAGTCCCTTCTGAGCCTGCGATTAAATTGCAAAAATTAAATTCAGGGCCTCCTGCAGTAAAAGGGTCCGACTCCACCAATACATCAATGGCATAACCAGTATTTCTTCTGACTACTGATTTTTTTGGAAATTCTTTTCTGATCTCCACTTGATTGTCATAATTACTTAATTGAGAACGCAGGGATTTGTAAATATTCCCTTCAAGTGTATCTAAATCACATTTTGCATGAAAATCATCGGTAGATAAACTTTTGAAAACTACTTCAGACCCATCGCTTAAAAATGCTTTCACTTCTAACAAATGTTCTCTAGTACTTCTATACACCACCGAATTGGACCCACAAGCATTATTTCCCACCATTCCTCCAATCATGGCTCTGTTAGCGGTGGATGTTTCTGGGCCAAAAAATAAACCATGTGGTTGTAAAAATAAATTTAATTCATCACGAATGACACCGGGTTGAACACGTACCCAACCTGCTGCTTTATTAAGTTCTACAATTTGATTAAAGTGTTTGGATACATCTACAATAATACCATTGCCTACTACTTGCCCTGCCAAGGACGTGCCTGCTGTTCTTGGAATTAAAGATGTATTGTTTGCGGCAGCAAAAACTATTAATTTGGACAGGTCTTCCTTGGTTTTAGGAATCGCCACCGCCAAAGGCATTTCTCTATAACTAGAGGCATCCGTTGCATACAAAGTTCTGATCATTTTATCGAAAAAAAGATCCCCTTCTAATTCTTGAGCAAGTTTTTTAAGCTGTTCCTTCATAATTAAATTCAACTTATCAAAATTACTAAAATATTGACATAGGCCAGCTAGCAATCTCTTTTAAGTTAATGAAAAGGAATTAAGTAATGAAATGATTAAACATTTTACGCTACAAAGTCAACTACCAACTTAAAGTTTTCAAATAAGCGGCGTCGTCTTTGGCGCAATCCAATTCGGTAGTGCCTGTATAAGCTTCTTGTTCTACGATATAATATTTAACCCCTTGAGCTGCTGCTTGAGGTAATAAAGATTTATAATCAATGGTGCCTTTTCCAATAATGCAAGATTCATGTCCAGTAGCTGTTTTAACTAAATCTTTTACATGCACCAACTTGAATCGATTAGGAAATTTTTTCATATAAGCAATAGGATCCACCCCTGCAGCAACTGTCCAATACATATCCATTTCAAAATCAACAGTATCAGGATTGGTAGATTTCATCATTAAATCCTGAGGTACAATACCATCCATTGGCACAAAAGAATAGTCGTGATTGTGGTAAGCAAAACGAATGCCATTTTTCTTAGTAATCTCCCCACAAGCATTAAACTCGTCGGAGAATTTTTTGAAATTATCAATTGATTTTTGTGCACCTTTATGCGGACAAATTAAATATTTCATTCCTATCTCTGCCGCTTGGGCTGCTTTGCGTTCAAAGTCTTTGGTATTTTCACAATGTGATGAAACCATATTCATACCTAAATCATCTAATACCTTTTTCAACTCTGTATTTTTCATACCCCAAAAAATACCCTTCTCTCCTTCGAAACCCTCTAATTGTTTGTACCCAGATTTAGCTAAATGTTTTAAAACACCTACTGTATCTTTATACAAAGCTTGTTTCACAGTCCATAATTGAATGCCGAATGGATTTGATTTACCTGCCATCGCCATTAATTCATTGCGGAATGGTAAACTGAGTGCGGCTCCTGCCAAAACTGTTTGGCGGAGAAAATTTCTTCTTGAGTTATACATAAAATAATTTTAATAAGTAAGCAATACGTCCATTGTTAAGGCCACTAAAAAACTTTGCTACTAGGTAGCCCAAGCTTTATCGCCTTTTTTATAAGGCACAGAACCTTCATATCTTCCAGGAATTGCTACATAACGTAAAGCTTTTGTAGCGCCTACTTCAGAACTAAAGAAACCCCATAAGGTTAATTCTTTAAACATTGTAAAATAGTGCTTTTGTTCCTCTGGCTTTTTCGCTTTTTGATACGTTGCTGCTTCGGCATCCAACGCAACTAATAAATCGTGACGTTGCGCAGCAGTGGCTTCCATAAAGGATTTGCCATTTGCTTTAGTAGAAGCTTCGTTTAATTTTGTAAACCCAGCCATAAAAGTAGTCTGGTCTTTTGCTTCATAACAATCATTTACAATTACTGTCATAAACTCACCCACTTTTGCTTCTTTGGCGCCAGGTGTATTGGTAGCTGGTAAAATAGTTTCTGCTATTTCATTAAAAAATGCAATATCCTCTTTAGAGAAACTTAATCCTGGAGTACCCGTAGTACAACCAGTTAAAAAAGCTTCTGCGCCTAATACAGTTCCGCCCATTATAAGGGCAACTCTTGATAAGGCTTCTCTTCTGTTCATCATAAAGTAGTATTTAAAAATTTATAAATTACAAGTTTCCTTTTTTCAACTCATTCACTGCAAATTCAGCAGCTCTTGCAGTAAATGCCATATAAGTTAAAGATGGATTTACACAAGATGAACTTGTCATAAAAGAACCATCAGTTACAAATACATTGGGCGCATCCCACATTTGGTTATTGCCATTAAGAACAGATGTTTTGGGGTCCTTACCCATACGAGCCGTTCCCATTTCATGTATTCCTCTTCCTGGCGTGCCGTCTCCGTCATGCGCTTTTACATTTTTTACTCCTACTTTTTCTAACATTTCTTGCGCATCCGCAAAAATATCTTTGCGCATTTTTTTCTCATTCTCTTTTAATTCGCAATCAATATTCAAAACATTTAAGCCCCACTTATCTTTTACTGTTTTGTCAAGTGTTACTTTATTAGTAGGATCTGGCAACATTTCACCAAAACCACCCATGCCCATAGTCCAACCACCTGGTTCTGTTAAATTGTCTTTGAATTCACCACCAATGGAAAATTCAGCTACTTCATGTTTCCAACCTTGTCTAGTACCACCACCTTGGTAGCCAAAGCCACGAACATAATCACGCTTATCATCCCCTACATTTCTAAAACGTGGAATATAAAAACCATTGGCACGACGACCAAAAGTGTATTTATCTTCATACCCTTCAACAGTACCTGATGCACCAATACCTAAATGGTGATCCATTAAATTTTTCCCTAGCGCGTCACTACTACTTCCTAATCCACCCTCCCAAACATCCGTAGCAGAATTCATTAACAACCAAGTACTATTTAAAGTAGAAGCGTTCACAAAAATGATTTTGGCTTTGTATTCAATCGTTTTATTCGTTTCCGCATCTAATACAGTTACGCCTGTTGCGCGTTTTTTATCCTTATCATAATTAATTTCAGTAACAATACTCCAAGGTCTTAAAGTTAAATTGCCCGTGGCCATTGCTGCAGGCAAAGTAGATGATTGTGTACTGAAGTAACCACCAAATGGACAACCCAACCAACATTTATTTCTAAACTGACAACCAGGACGTCCTTCATGAGGAACTGTAATAATCGCCGTGCGACCAATAATTAAATGACGTGAACCTTTATATACTTCTTTTAATCTTGCTGCTACATCTTTCTCCACACAAGTTAAATCCATCGCAGGCAAAAATTGACCATCGGGTAAAACAGCAATACCATCACGATTACCACTAATGCCTGCAAATTTTTCAACATAGTCATACCAGGGCTCAATGTCTTTATAACGAACAGGCCAATCCACTCCATAACCATCTTTAGCATTGGCTTCAAAATCTAAATCAGACCAACGATAACTTTGTCTACCCCAAGTTAAAGAACGACCTCCTACTTGATAGCCTCTAAACCAATCAAATCTTTTTGTTTCTACATAGGGAGAATCTTTATCAGAACACCAATAATCTAAATTGGTTTCATTTAAAGGATAGTCACGTTTTAAAGCAGGATAATCTTTAATCATCTGTTGCGTGCGCGTTCCACGATGCGGGTAATCCCAAGCCTCTTTATTGGCGTTGACATAATCTTTAATGTGCTCGATATTTCTACCTCGCTCTAACATTAAAACTTTTAATCCTTTTTGAGTAAGTTCTTTAGCAGCCCATCCGCCGCTAATTCCCGAACCCACTACAATTGCATCATATTGTTGATCTGCCATTGGTAAATATTTAGAATTGATTGATATATATTAAAAAAATAAATTTAAACATCGCAAATTTTAATGGCCGTTGTTAAAGAAACAAGTGGGTCCTTATCTGCCGGAATAAATTCTTGAGCTACATAACCTTTAAACCCAGTTTTAACAATAGCGCGCATAATAGCCGGGTAATTTAATTCTTGTCTTTCATCAATTTCATGACGACCTGGAACACCACCAGTGTGGTAATGTCCAAAATATTGATGATCTCTTTCTATGGTACGAATAATATCACCTTCATCAATTTGCATATGATAGATGTCATATAATAATTTAAAATTTGGAGAATCTAATTGTTTGCATAATTCAACTCCCCAACTAGATTTATCGCACATATAATCTTTGTGATCCACTCTTGAATTCAACAATTCCATTTGAATAATTACCCCTCTTTTTTCTGCATGTGCCATAATTCTTTTCAAACCAGTAACACAGTTCTTTAAACCAACTGCATCATCCATGCCTTTTCGGTTTCCAGAAAAACAAATTAAGTTGGTATAACCAGCGTCAGCAACGTAATTAATATGGTCGGTATAATTTTTAACTAATTGGTCATGGTATTGCAAAGTATTAAAACCTTCTGTCAAACTTATTTCAGCACCATTACACATAGTAGAGGTTAAACCATTTTCTTTTAAAACTTTCCAATCCGATGGACCTACTAAATCCATTCCAATCATTCCAATTTCTTTAAAACTTTTTGCCAAAGAATCAATGGGTATTCCGCCATAACACCATCTGCAAGCAGTATGGTTAATATTACCTTTAAGCGAGGTTGAACTAGTTTGATTTTTCACGGCTGCTAAAATATTTGTAGGAAGGACAACACCTGTTGCAAGTGCAGCCGATCCGGTTAAAACTTGTTTAATTAGTTTACGTCTATTGACAGTAGATGACATGTTGAAAATTTAAGGGGTACTTTAAATTTGATTGGATAAATATAATTTTTATTTCCTGTTTTTAATAAAATAATTGGTTAAAAAAGGAGGTAATTTGCAAAATAATAAGGAAATTGCTACTCGATTACGCTGAACGTGTTAGTACAACACAATCAACCGATTTTTAAGCCAAAAAATATTCAAAAAATGAATCGAAAATTACGAATGGGAATGGTCGGCGGTGGAAAAGACGCTTTTATAGGCGCCATACACAGACTCGCTGCCAACATGGACGGACTTATTGAAGTAAGCTGTGGGGCTTTAAGTATTAATCCTGAAATTGCTGTTGCTTCAGGTGAAGCATTGTTTCTTCCCAAAGAAAGAACTTACCTCACTTATGATGAGATGATAAAGAAAGAGGCCAATTTGCCAGCTAACGAGCGTATGGATTTTGTAACCATCGTAACTCCGAATTTTGCGCACTTTGCTCCAGCCATGATGGCTTTGGATTACGGTTTTCATGTAGTGATTGAAAAACCAATTACTTTTTCTTTGGACGAAGCAAAACAATTAAAGAAAAAATTAGAGGAGACAGGTTTAACACTTTGCTTAACGCATACTTATTCAGGATACCCAATGGTAAAGCAAGCAAAGGCCATGGTGAAAGAAGGTAAATTAGGAAAAATTAGAAAGGTTTGGGTAGAATATCCACAAGGCTGGTTAAGCAAATTATCAGAAAGAGAAGGCAATGCGCAAGCAGCTTGGAGAACCGATCCAAAAAAATCTGGCAAAAGTTCGGTGATGGGAGATATTGGAACCCATGCAGCACATTTGGCAGAATATATTACTGGATCAAAAATTACCGATGTATGTGCTGAATTAAATACGATGGTAGAAGGCCGTTTATTAGATGATGATGGAGCAGTAATGTTAAAATTTGATAACGGTGCTAAAGGAGTTTTAATGGCCTCTCAAGTAGCAGCGGGAGAAGAAAACGCTTTAAAAATAAGAGTTTATGGAGAGCACGGTGGAATTGAATGGGCACAACATGAGCCTAACACTTTACTAGTTAAATGGCTTGCACAACCGGCTCAAATATTAAGAGCTGGTGGAAATTACGGCGCTCATTTATCTGCTGCAGCCATTCACAACTCAAGAACACCTGGCGGACATCCTGAAGGATACTTAGAAGCTTTTGCTAATATCTATCGCAACTTTGCATTAACATTAGGTTGTAAAATGGATGGTACAAAACCAACAGCAGAAATGTTAGACTTCCCTGGTATCGAAGATGGCTTACGAGGAATGGCTTTCATTGATAATGTAGTAGCTTCTTCACAGTCCGATATTAAATGGACACCTTATGTTATTTAAAATATAAATATGACAACAATAAAAGGACCTGCTATTTTTTTAGCACAATTTATGGGCGACACCGCTCCCTTTAATACATTAGAAAGTATTTGTAAATGGGCTGCTGGATTAGGTTTCAAAGGAGTACAAATACCTACTTGGGACCCTAGATGCATCGATTTAAAAAAAGCGGCCGAAAGCAAAACCTATGCAGATGAAATAAAAGCAATCGTTGCAAAAGCAGGAATGGAAATCACAGAATTATCCACGCACTTGCAAGGACAACTGGTAGCAGTGCACCCAGCTTACGATGCTCAATTTGATGGCTTTGCTCCCAAAGAAGTACATGGCAATTCAAAAGCAAGAACAGAATGGGCAGTACAACAATTAATATATGCTGCCAAAGCATCCCAAAATTTAGGATTAAATGCACACGCCACTTTTAGTGGTGCATTATTATGGCATACAGTATATCCTTGGCCGCAACGTCCTGCAGGATTAGTGGATACAGGATTTAATGAATTAGCAAAAAGATGGTTGCCTATATTAAATGAGTTTGATAAGGTAGGCGTTGATGTGTGTTATGAAATTCATCCTGGTGAAGATTTACATGATGGTGCAACCTATGAAATGTTTTTAGATAAAGTAAAGCAACATCCTCGTGCTTGTTTACTATATGATCCTTCTCACTTTGTTTTACAGTGTATGGATTACTTGGGATATATTGATGCATTTCACGAGCGTATTAAAATGTTCCATGTAAAAGATGCAGAGTTTAATCCAACAGCAAAGCAAGGCGTATATGGTGGCTATCAAAATTGGATTGACCGTGCAGGCAGATTTAGATCTTTAGGAGATGGGCAGGTAGATTTCAAAAGTATATTTAGCAAATTAGCAGCCTACAATTTTAAAGGCTGGGCCGTTATGGAATGGGAATGTGCAATCAAGCATCCAGAAGTAGGTGCTGCAGAAGGCGCTATTTTTATTCAAAAAAATATTATCAAAGTAACAGAAAAAGCTTTTGACGATTTCGCTAATACCGGATCAGATGAAGCATTTAATAAAAAAATATTGGGCATTTAAACATTAAAAACAGAAGTACAATGAAGAAGGTTTTATTTATTATGACAGCAGCAATGGCCATGATGGCATGTGGTGGCGGATCAACAGATGCAGCAAAAACAGCAACTGCTGAAACTAAACCAGCAGCAACTGCAGTGGTAAATTTATCCGATAATCCAGATTATCAAAAAGGATTGGCTTTGGTAGCAGGGAGTGATTGTTTAACCTGTCACAAAACAAGTGAAAAAAATATTGGACCAGCTTACAAAGATGTAGCGGCAAAATATGAAAATACAGAAGCCAATGTAAAAATGTTAGCTTCTAAAATTATAAAGGGTGGAAGTGGCAACTGGGGTGCGATTCCTATGTCTCCTCATCCTCAATTAAAACAAGAAGATGTAGAAGCAATGGTAAAATATGTCTTACTTTTAAAGAAGTAAGATTTTACACCTACAATATTAATTTACACAACCTATTTTCATGAAAAAATTATTGCTTGCCTGCTTGGTAGCATTTGTTTGCACACCAACCAATGCACAAAAATGGACTTCCTTATTTGACGGAAAAACTACCAAAGGTTGGCATAGTTTTGGTAAAACCACAGCTGGTGAAGCTTGGACAGTAGACAATGGCTCTATTGTATTTGACCCAGCTGCTAAAAAAGCGGGTAAAGAAGGCGGCGACCTAGTTTCTGATGAAAGTTATAATGACTTTCATTTGCAATTAGAATGGAAGATTGCTAAAAACGGAAATAGTGGTATTATCTTTTTTGTACAAGACGACCCTATCAAATATAAAAATACTTGGCATACAGGACCTGAAATGCAAGTGCTGGACAATGATGGTCACCCTGACGGAAAAATTATTAGCCACAGAGCTGGGGATTTATATGATTTAATTGTAGGGAAAGAAGGCGTTGTAAAACCATTTGACGAGTGGAACAAAGTTGATATTATTTCTGTAAAAGGTAAATTAGATTTAATCTTAAATGACATAACAGTGGTGAGCACTCATTTAGGCGATAGTGGATGGAAAGAATTAATTAGAAGATCCAAATTCGCAAAAGGAGAATCTCCTGATTTCGCCAAGATTTTTTCTGGTCATATCGCATTACAAGATCATGGAGATAAAGTTTCCTTTAGAAATATTCGAATCCAAAAATTATAATTCATAATAGTGCAAACTATTCATGAAAATTTTATGCGTCAGGCCCTCGTGCAAGCACAGAGGGCCTTTGACATGGATGAAGTCCCAGTGGGGGCTATCTTAGTTATGCATGAAAAAATTATTGCTAAAGCACACAATCAAGTACAACTTTTGAAAGATGTGACTGCGCATGCAGAAATTTTAGCTATTACCAGTGCCTGCGAAAATTTACAAGCAAAATATTTACCAGAAGCTACTTTATATGTTACCATTGAGCCATGCTTAATGTGTGCAGGTGCATTATATTGGAATAAAATTGGACATATTGTTTTTGGCGCTTATGATGAAAAAAATAGTTATCGTCGAGTAACAGAAAAAAATCCTTTTCATCCCTCCACTACTTTAGTAGGTGGAATTTTACAAGACGACTGCGCCGCACTCATGCAAGCTTTTTTTAAAGCCAAGCGTTAAGATACATTATCATGCTATTTGCTTCGTAAAAAATAGCTTTCCTGCGTAATCCTACAAACGGATTACTTCGGAAACTATTTATTTACTTCGCTTCCCTATAGGTATTGAATTAGTATTTCTTTTCTATTTAGGGAAAAAAAGGCTTGCCTTCGCTTAAATCAGGGGAAACATTGTAATTTTGGGATTCATTTTGAAACACAATAAATAAAAAATATGTCATTTACTTTACCAGCGTTGCCTTACGCACACGAAGCCTTAGAACCACATTTTGATACGTTGACCATGCAAATTCATCATGGCAAACACCATCAAGCTTATGTAGACAATTTAAATAAAGCCATTGCAGGTACGCCTAATGAAGGCAAGAGTATAGAAGAATTAGTAAAAGTAGCTGGAACCATCAGCCCAGCGGTAAGAAACAATGGAGGTGGTCATTGGAACCACAGTTTTTTTTGGGCAAGTTTAGCACCCAATGCGGGAGGTGCTCCATCTGGTGCATTGGCTGATGCGATCAATGCTGCTTTCGGAACTTTAGATGCATTCAAAGAAAAATTTGCCGCTGCAGGTATGACACGTTTTGGTAGTGGCTGGGCTTGGTTAATCGTAAAAGACGGAAAATTAGAAGTAAGCTCTACCCCCAATCAAGACAATCCATTAATGGATGTGGCGGATGTAAAAGGAAGTCCAATTTTAGGAGCAGATGTTTGGGAACATGCCTACTACTTAAAATATCAAAATAGAAGAGCTGATTATTTAGCTGCTTTTTGGAATGTAGTAAATTGGTCGGTAGTAGCTGAACGTTTTGCTGCTGCAAAATAAATTACAGATTCAAACTATTTTTAAAACCTCTACCTGAAAAGTGCAGGTTTTTTTGTGCGCTACAATAAATAAAGAAAATAATATCAAGGCACCGGATCATAGCCATGGCCACCTCCTGGCCTGCATTTGCTTAAACGAATTATGCCTAAATAGATTCCTTTCAAGGGTCCATATTTTTGAATGGCTTCAATGGTATAATGAGAGCAAGTTGGGGTAAATCTACACTTGCTTACTCCCAGCCAAGGAGAAAGCACATATTGATAAAAGCGAATCAATACAATAAAAGGGAAGGCAATTATTTTTTTTAATGTTTGCAAAAAAATTATTTGTTGGGTAGGGTTAGTTTTTTAACCAGCAGGTTCAAAGCCTCTTTTATTTTATGTTGAATTTCTAATTGTGTCAACACAACTGAATCGGTATATAAAAAAAATAAGTTTAAACGCTTATTGGTTAAAGACAGTTGCTCCATAAAACTAGGTTTCTCTAAACGGTAAGCTTCTCGTAATAATCTTTTAACACGATTTCGTTGCACCGCTTTGCGAAAGGTTCTACTAGGTGCACCAACTCCAGCTTGAAGAACGCCATTGAATTCAGCCATTGCCTTATTGGCATCTGTTTCAATTATTTCTATTGTAAAAATTAATTTAATAGGAAATACATGAATAGATTGCCCCTTTGAAAACAAATATTGCGTTTGTTTTCTACTTTTTAGTTTATCCTGTTTTTTATAGGTGAACACTTTAGGCAAGCTGATTAATTTTTAGAAGATCCCCTTATGAAAAAAGTCCTTCCCGAATAACGGGAAGGACTTTAAAATTATTGAATTTATTTGTAATAGTTAGAAAGGGATACTTTCTAGATTAATTTTTCTTTAATCCTTTCTCACTAGATACAGTTAGTTTTTTGCGTCCTTTCTTGCGTCGGCTTGCTAATACTTTACGACCGTTAGCAGATTCCATACGTTTACGGAAACCGTGAACTGATTTACGACGACGTTTATGGGGTTGAAATGTACGTTTCATTTGATGTCTTTTACTTGCTTAGTTTCTTAAAAAAAATTCCACATCCAATAGCAGTCACCATACCACTACCTGTGAAAGGACGGCAAAAATAGGGTATTTTTTCATTTCTAAGCTAAATCTGTATGTTTTGCCTCAATTTTTTGTCCGAAAAACAGACTAGCCTGCTTTTCAAAGGCGGCAGGCTCATCCGTAGTAAAAAAGGCTAATTGGCTATTTTGGCTACATTTTTGGGCCATTTCAGGATGCATTTCAAGGTATTTTGCTAAGCTATTAGCTACAATAGCACCTTGCAACACCAGTTTCACTCCCGATGGCAGATAGGACCTGATTTTGGCCTCCAATAATGGATAATGCGTGCAGGCAAGTAAAATGGTATCGATGTCCGCAGATTGGTTAAATAAGGCCTCTAGATATTGTTTTACAAAATAGTCGGCACCTGGTTCATCGTATTCGCCATTTTCAATCAAGGGCACCCACATGGGGCAAGCCTGTTGAAATACCTTTACATCAGGAAAAAGTTTAGCTAATTCAATGGGGTAGCTATTGCTTTGAACAGTCCCAACTGTAGCCATAATACCCACGGTATGAGTATTGGTAAAATTTCCTACTACTTCTGTGGTGGGTCTAATTACCCCAAGCACTCTTTTGTGTGGGTCAAGGGTAGGTAAAATTTTTTGCTGAATGTTTCGAAGGGCTTTAGCAGAAGCGGTATTGCAGGCCAAAATAACCAAATCACAACCCTGTGCAAAAAACCAATTCACTGCTTCGAGTGTATACTGATATACTGTATCAAAGGATCTAGTTCCATAGGGTGCGCGGGCATTATCACCTAAATAAAGATAATCGTACTCAGGTAGTTTTTTTTTCAACTCCTTTAAAATAGTCAACCCTCCATATCCACTATCAAAGACCCCAATTGGTGCAGGCATACAATAAATTTAAATTTCCTTCTGTAAAACTAAGAACCTCGTTGCATAACAACGAGGTTCTTTTATAAATATTTTTTAAAATATTATCCTTTTTTAGCTGGTGCCGCTTTTGTAGCAGCAGGTGCAGCAGCAGCCCCACCCGTAGCAGCTTTAAACGCATCTACTACTTCTTTAGGCAAATTCAATTTCAATTTCATAGCCACTCTAATAGTTAAATTATCAGCAATAGAAGGTTGAGTATAAGGTGATAATGATTCAGCTTTCAATACCAAAGTGTATTTATTTTCTGCAACTACTTCGCTTAAGGCAGTAGCTACTCTTTGTCTGTAAGGCAACAATAGACCTTCTTCTTTTTGTTGCATTGCTTGTTGTTGATATTGTTGCCAGTTAATCAATTTGTATTTTAATTTATTCAAATCGGTGGTGGCCATTTCTAAAGCTTTAGGTCTTTTAGACAAATCCGCTGAATCTCTTTTGAAAATACTGTCTTTTACTTGATAGTCTTTCAAGGTATAATTGTACTCATCTTGTAAAGTATCTTGTGCGTAAGATCTAAGAATAGTATCTAATTTCTCTTGTATTCCAGGGAATAAAGAAATAACACTTTGATCATCGAAATATCCGATTTTCGTTTGTGCGGAAGCACTGTTGGTAAATGATACGGCTACTAATAAAATAGCTGCAAATAGGAAACCTTTTTTCATAACTTATTTTTTTATTTTTACTATTTCTATTTTGTAATAGTTAATTATTAATGCCCAAGTCCTTTAAAACGTCGTCGCTTTTATCCAGTTTTGGGTCTGCAAATATAATGGTAATTCCTTCACTTTTATCCAAAATGAAGTCATAACCGCGGGCAGTAGCCATTTTTTGAACGGCATTGTACACCTTATCTTGAATGGGCTTAACCAATTTTTGTCTTTCCTTGAACAAATCCCCCTCATAACCAAAACGCTTTTTTTGAAGGTCTCTAAGCTCTTTTTCTTTTATAAAAAGCTCATCCTCACGCTTTTTTCTCAAATCTTCAGAAAGCATAAATTGCTCCCCTTCATAATTTTTATACATTTTATCAAGCACCATTTGCTTTTCATCAATTTCTTGTTGCCATTGATCCCCCAATATTTTTAATTTTTTATCGGCTTCTTTATACTCTGGAATTTTATCCAAAATATACTTGGTATTAATCACCGCATATTTACTTTGGGCCTGGGAAGAAAAAAATCCACCTAATCCTAAAATAAGAATCAATAAAAGTTTTTTAATATTCATATACTTGGTTTTAAATGTATGTATTTAAAATTTATTCTGGCTCAAAGCCTAACATAAAGGTAAATCTTCCTGCGTCTTTTAAGCTATTGGTTCCATTTAATCTATCCAATCCAATACCATAATCAAAACCCAATAACCCAAACATAGGTAAGTAAAAACGCATTCCAAGTCCCACAGAACGTCTTAAATTAAATGGATCAAACTCCTTCATACTAAACCAACCATTGGCTGCTTCAAAAAAGCCCAAAGCATAGATGGTACTGCTAGACGCTAAGCTCAGAGGGTATCTTACCTCCACAGCGTATTTATTAAATATCGTAAAATATTGTGTTGCAGCTTGTTGATCGGGATTGATTTTTGGATTAGAGTTTTGATACACTGGATAACCTCTTTGTGCAATAATATCATAACCCAATAATGCAAACTGATTGCTTAATCCCGCATCTCCTAGTTGGAAACGTTCAAATGGAGAAATTTTCAACTTACTATTATAATTTCCAACGAGACCAAATTTAGCAGCAAAGCGCAAAACAAATTGCTTGTTATGATCTTCCCCTGCTGGCTTACCAAGAGGTACAAACCATTCTCCATTGAATCTCCATTTATGGTATTCAATTAATTCAAAAGGATTCGCAGCACTGTTAACATTGGGTATAACCAATGAATAAGGGGGCGTCAATTGAGCACTTAATAAAAAATTAGACCCTGTTCTTGGAAACAAGGGTTGGTCAATAGAAGTTCTTTGTAATGAAATTCTAAAGTTTATATTGTTCACTGCTCCATTATTGAAATTGGGCAAGTTATAGGGATCAATTGCATAGTTTTTTAAAAAATAACGAGTATAGTTTAACCCCATGCTTAAAGAAAAATAGTCGTCGGGCCAAGCCAACTGTTGACCAAAAGAAATGGTTCCGCCTGAAGTTGAAATGTATCTTGAATCTGCTATACTCATATTATACATTCCCGTTGTAGGATCTATGGTTTGTCCATATTTAGTATTGTATACACTAAAGGTGAGTGTATTTCTTTTAGTACCTCCAAACCAAGGTTCAGTGAATGTAAAATTGCTAGACCTAAAAGCCTTTCCATTACTTTGTACTCTTAGACTTAATTTTTGACCATCCCCCATAGGAAGCGGGTCCCAAGCAGATTTTTTAAATATATTTTTAGAAGAAAAATTATTGAAAGTAACCCCTATTGTCCCAGTTAAACCAATAAAGCCCCCCCATCCAGCGCTTAATTCTAATTGGTCACTCGACTTTTCTTCTACTCCGTAATTAATATCCACCGTACCATCTTCTGGATTGGGTACGGGATCAATTTTAATTTTTTCCGCATCAAAGAAATTCATTTGAGCAATTTCACGTTGTGAGCGAACCAATAAAGTACGGCTAAATTTATCTCCAGGTATGGTTCTCACTTCACGACGAATAACAAAGTCTTTTGTTTTTTCATTACCCGCAATTCTAATCGTTTTAATGGTTGCTTGAGGCCCTTCTACCATTCTAATTTCAAAATCAATAGTGTCATTGTAAACCGCTGTTTCAATTGGGTCCACTCTAAAGAATAAATAACCATCATCTTGATACAATCCACTTATATCACCCCCTTCTGGAGTTTGTATTTTACCTAATTTATTAAATAAAATTTCGCGATTATAAATGTCCCCTCTTTTTATATTTAAAATAGACATCAATAAGGAATCGGCATATTTTGTATTACCTCTCCATGTAATGCCTCCAAAAAAGTACTTGCGTCCTTCTTTTAATTGCATATCAATATTTAAATTTCCAGCTGCGTTATGATACACGGTATCCCTTTCAATCACTGCATCTCTAAAGCCCAATGAGTTGTAGTAATTTAATAAGTTGTCTTTACTTTCATCATATTTTTTGATGTCAAATTTTGCAGAAGAAAAATTAATCCTCACATAAGGATTTAATATTTTTTTGGTCTTTGTAAAAGTCAAAAAACCTTTTTCTTTTAAATAATCATTAAAAGTATAAGGAGAAGTTTTAACAATAATTGGCTTGTCATTAATCGGGAATAAGGTAAGTCTTGATTTTTCGTGAATTTCTTTTAAACTTTTTTTCAATTTCCCTTCTTCTATTTTGGTGCCTCCAAAGTTGATATTATAAATTCTTACTTTTGGCCCTTTGTCCACTACAAAATCTAATAACAAATTATTTTTTCGAGCAGGGTCTTTTCTTTCTTTAATATTTACTTTAACATCCTGAAACCCTTTCTCCGCATAATATTTTTTAATGCCCTCTACGGCAGTTATTTTCATGTTTTCAGTAACCACTCTATTCGGTGTTAATCCTGTTTTCCCAGACAACTCGTCGTTGTCCGATTTACGCACTCCAATAAATGAAAATTTAGATAAACGGGGTCTTTCCAATACATCAATTTCTACATCAATTTCCTTGTCGTTTAAGTCAGTCAAATAAATGCTCACATCGCTAAAGTAATTTTGATCCATTAACTTATGAATGGCTTTGGCAAAGTTATCGCCCCCTGGTAAAATAACCTCATCACCAATATTTAGGGTAGATAAAGAAAGTAATAAGTTTTCATCAAAGAATTGATTACCAACTACTTTAATATTGCGAATTTTGTATTTAATAGGCAATCTCTGGTTGAAGATACCAAGCAATTTTACATTAATTTGAGTAATAGAATCCTGAGCAGGCAAATCCTGTCCATAAGAAGTCAAAGAAATTAAAAGTGCTGATAGTGAACCTATAAATAATTGGCGAAAATTCTGCATCTGCGGTGGGACTAACATTTATAATTTAAAAGAGCTGCAAATTACTCGTAATATTTCAAAGTCTTTGTTAAAACCTCAAAATAAATATATACAATTATTTTTTAATGTGACTTGATTTGTTGAGTGGTTTTGCCAAATCTCCGCTCCCGAGATTGATAATCCAACAGGGCTTCTACTAAGTCTTTTTTACGAAAATCAGGCCAAAGTGTGCTTGTAAAATATAATTCTGCATAAGCCAGCTGATACAATAAAAAGTTGCTTATCCGATATTCTCCACTCGTACGAATCATCAGTTCAGGATCTGGAAAATCACTGGTAGTAAGGTTTTTAGATAAAGTGGCTTCATTAATTTTATCTATAGTAAGCTGTCCTGTTTGAACTTGTAGTGCTATTTTTTTAGCCGCCTCAGTAAGCTCCCATCTGCTGCTATAGCTTAAAGCTATAATTAAGTTTAATCCAGTGTTTTGGGCAGTTTGTTGCATTCCTGCTTCCAGGGCCTTTTGGGCGTCCTCAGGAAGCAAAGCAAGGTTCCCAATAAAGTGTAGTTGGATGTTGTTTTTATGTAAATCAGGCACTTCTTTGGCAATGGTATCAACAAAAAGGCTCATTAACCCATTGACTTCAGGTTCGGGTCGGTCCCAGTTTTCTGTACTAAAAGCATATAAAGTAAGGTATTGGATGCCAATTTCTGTAGCAGCTTCTACCACTTTACGAACACTAATCACCCCTTCATAGTGGCCAAACAAACGATCTTGACCTTGCTCTTGCGCCCACCTGCCGTTACCATCCATGATTATGGCAATGTGTTTAGGTAATTTATTGGGGTCCAAGTTTTCCATAAAGTGAAATTAAGAAAATAAGTAGGTTATTTGCGCTTAAATAAATTTAACAACCCTTTTTTGGTGCTTGTTTTCTCAGAAGAGGCCTCTGCACCAAAAATGCTCTTTTTCTTTTCATTAAATTTTTTATCAGGTCCATATATTCTGAGCAAATTATAAGAAAGCCCTACTTTAAAACTAAAATATTGGTCTTTCCCTGAAGTACTTGGGTGAAATACATTAGTACCCCTAGCAATCCTATCCTCATCAGTAAAAAAATCAAGTCTATCGGAATTGGTAAAACGATAACTAGCTTCTCCAAAAATATTAAAGGGACCAATAACATTGTATTTAAAACCAAAATTGATTGGATAAGAAATGGTTAACCCGCTATCACGCATATTGATATTTATTTTAGCATTATTGAAAGTAGCACTATCAAAAGTTTGAAAAGCGCCTACTCCAAAACTCAAATAAGGTGAAAAACGATAATGGTTGTTGCCATCAATGAATTTTAAAAAATACAATTCCATCATCAAACTAAAATCATGCCCAACTCTTTGAAAATTTAAATTTCTTGATAAAGGAGGAGTAGTAGTAAGTGGTGGTTTTCTAGGATTCACATATAAGCTCGATGACAAACTATCTTCCCCTTGTAAAATAATTTTTTCATAATTAATCCGAATACCAATATAGTCATTGAGCAATTTTTTATAAAACCCTCCATAACTTGGCTTGAATGAATAATGACCAGGTGCAATGTCTCCTCTATAACTAGCCGCCCCTTGGAATACCCCAATTTCACCTCTATTTTCCATCAATTGCAAATACTGTGCACTGGCTGTTTTAGCAAAGAATATTAGAAAGAATAAATAAATGATAACTGTTCGCATTAACTAATTTCTTTTGTCCAATCCCCATGTTAATTTTGTTCTAAGTGTCGTTAGATAACTATTCTCATTCAGTCTTATGAAATGCACCATAAAATTTTCTTTTTTAATAGCTAATTGAATATTCTTAGGTACAATTTCTTTTCTAGCATCCATGGCACAAATTAGTTCCTCTGTTCTGCCTTCCACTTCAAAAGAAATAACAGAAGAATCAGGAACAACAATAGAACGTACATTTAAATTATGTGGTGCTACTGGTGTAATTACAAAACTAGCAGAATCAGGAAAAAGGATGGGTCCATTGCAACTCATATTGTAACCAGTAGATCCAGTTGGTGTAGCCACTATGATTCCATCTGCCCAATAAGAATTCAAAAATTCACCATTTAAATACGTGTGAATTTTAATCATGGGTGAAGTATCTCTTTTGTGAATGGCAAATTCATTCAATGCATATGGCGCTGTTCCAAAAATAGGTAAATCAGCATCTAAATGAAGTAGTGACCTTTTTTCAATAATGTAAGATCTATTCACCAAGGCTTCCACCATAATACTTAATTCATCTTTTGAAATGGTGGCTAAGAATCCCAATCGACCATAATTAATTCCTAAAATAGGAATGTGTGTATCTCCCACTATGGTCACTGCATCTAAAACAGTCCCATCTCCTCCGACGCTTATTAAACAATCTACTTGATTGTTTAATTCAGCAATAGAGGTAAAAGGGATTAAAGCTTGTTTACCTATTGCTGACTTTAAATTGAATTTGTTTATAAGATCAGCAAAAACATAAATAGTGGTATCATAACGATTCAACTCCAACAACAAGGCATTTAAAGACTGTTGTTGATCTATATCCACCCCCCTACTATAAATGGCTACTTTCATTTTATTAAAAATTTAAACCCGCACGCAAATATAACCCTTTGTCTCCAAGCTGATTCAAGCTATAATCAATTTTTAATACAAAATCATAGATACTAATCACATCCAGCCCTACCCCTATGGTTCTTAAAAGGGTATTAGAAAGCTTGTTATTATTAATGGGTTTTTCTGCATATACATACCCTAAATTAGTAAATGCTTTTAACCAAAAACGATACTTAACTTCTGGTAAAAACTTTTTAGCTATTATATTTTTGACCGTTAGGCTGCCAAGCCAATGATGCCATTCGGCTCTTAATAAAGTTCCTGCATTGCCATCAATCACATAATTATCTAACCCATCTAATTGTAAATTGCCATAACCCATTAATTTAGAATCTAAATAATTATGATTAGGTAAAAATTTGATAGCGGTATTTGACTCAAAAAAAATAAAATTTTTAGCAGACAAAGGACTTGCTAATATTCTTCTAAATTGAATGGAACTTAAATTATTCTTATTGGAAAACCGATGAAAGGCAAGAAATTCTGTGGAGCTTCCATTAGTGGGATAAGGATTATAATCAAATTTAATCTTTGAAAAAGATAAAGTAAAATCTAGGTAGCTAAATGATTTACCAAAACTAGGCAAATAAGCAGGCTGGATTAAAAAGGCTGAATCTGAAATTTCATTCTTCCCAATACCTATTTGCAAAATATGCCTTTCATATAAATTGGGGCGATACGAAAAACTAATATTAGATCTATATCCTTTTTGAATCACTCCTTCCGTTCTATAAAAAACCTGCTTATTAGAAACCGAAGATGTATTTATTTCTTTTTGAGCAAAGTATTGTAGGCCCAATCCAGCGCCAAATTTTAATTTTTTATCTAAATAAGGAAACTGATATCGTATAATAGCCTGTTGGGTGTAACCCGCTATCAAGCCTAAAGTAAGCTTATCATAGTTACCGGTAAAATTACTTCCTCTTATATTAATTCCATAATTCACCCTATCTAAACTTCTATGCGCTACATTCCACCATTGACTAAAATTTCTATCAACTAGTTTAAATACAGGAATAGGAAAAAAGTATTTTCTTTCATTTACTTGAATCTTAATGTTACAAGTCATACTATCAGTATGAATAGAAGTAACGAGCACATCTGTAAATAAAGAAGTATTGACCAATTGTTGTTGAGCAATCATATTCAAATAAGATAAAGAATCTTTGGATACAAAATCACCTATTTGATAGGGCAATTCTCTAAGAATAATATATTCCTTTGTTTGTTTATTTCCCTCAACCACTATTGCACTAATTCTTATTTGAGCATGAATACACTCTATGCAAAAGAAAAAAAGAATGACTAAAAAAAAAGAATGTTTAGTTTTCTTAAACATCTAAGTAATTCATTAAATGATGGTAATGATCTTCAATATCATTATTCAAGGGCGAATTTCCAAAATAATGTAGTACCTGATAATCGTAACGTTGGAAGGTAGCAATAATTGAAGAAGCCTCTTCCCTATTCAATTTAATAGTGATCACCATGGATCCATTGGTTTCATCAAAAAAAGAATTTAATTGGACAATTTGTGCATTGTTGGTTTCCACCAATCGGCTCATTTCTGCCAATGAATATTGTAAAGGAGAAATAGATAATACGATGACGGCTCCAGGTTGATCCAATCCTAAAAATTGAGCCAATTGATCATTTAAATTTTTTTGTGGAATCACTCCAACGCATTCCTGTTGATCATTCAGCACAGGCAGTAGCGTTAGTTGATGTTTAGAAAATAAATGTAAGGCTGTCAAAAAATGTGCAGATCCAGCAATGCCAAATCGAAGTAGCGGATCTATGAGTTGGGCTATAGTTTGCTTAGCATCCATATCTAAAACATTCTCTTTACTTACTAGCCCAATAAAGTATTCGTCTTTTACTACTGGCAAATGCTGTACTTCAAAATCTTCCATACATTTTAAAATAAATGCAGCAGTATCTTCTAATCGAAGCATGGGAAAACCTTGTATGGCAATGTCTTTGGCTAGCATTCCACTATTTTTTAGATAAAGTATTAAGAAATTTTTCTAAAATTAAATTAAACGTTTCTGGGACTTCCATCATGGGTGCATGGCCACATTTATCAATAAAATGAAGTTCACTATTGGGAATTAATTTTTTAAATTCTTCTGCGACAAAGGGAGGCGTCACAATATCATTTTTACCCCATATTAATAAAGTGGGTTGTTGAATCTGACTTAACTCTTCTCCTAAATTATTTCTTATTGCGCTTTTTGCTAATGAAATTATCTTGATCACTTTCATTCTATTTTTAGTAATTTCAAAAACCTCATCTACTAGTGCAGGGGTTGCTATAGCTGGATCATAAAATGTTTGTGCCGTTTTATTTTTTATGTATTCATAATCTCCTCTTTTGGGATAAGAATCACCCATGGCATTTTCAAACAACCCACTACTACCAGTTAATATTAACGACTTTACTTTTTCAGGATTTTTTAGAACATACACCAAAGCAACGTGGCCACCCAATGAATTTCCAAGTAAGTGTATATCACTATACCCTTTATGTTCTATAAATTGGGTGACATGTTTTTCTAATCCAGATACACTGGTGTGTAAAATATCTAAATCAAATAAAGGTAGTAAGGGCACCACCACTTTATGGGTAGTTCTGAATTTTTCTATTAAATCAGAAAAATTACTTAACGCTCCAAATAATCCATGAAAAAGCATCAAGGTTTCTCCTTCACCTACTTCTAAATAATCAAATTTTCCGTCTTTTTTTATTTCGTACTCCATAATCATTGTCGCTTTGAGCCAATACTTTATAAAAATAAGGGTATAGCAAGCTTACCCATTTGGATAAAGATACTTAATTCGTAGTAAAAAAGCGGCTTATGTATTGGGTTAAAATAGATTTCACAAAAACCTTAACAATTTAGTAATTTATTCAAAATCAACAAGTTCGAGGTAAAAACTATAGTTTAAACGGATTGGAAAAAGTGGTCAAAGTGCTTTTGATAGAGGGTAACCAAATTGCCATTTTTTCCATACAATAAGGCCACCATTTTTGGAGCCATTGGTAGGAGTAAGTCTCTTTCATTTTGTCCGCTTCAATAATACCTAAAATTTGTAAAAAATACACTACCCCGCTTAACATGGTGAAATAAATAAAACCATATAAAACAATGCCTAATAGTTTATTTAACCAACCCAGTAAAAGCCATTCTGCAGTTTGTTGCAAAAAACTTGCCACCCATTTTAATAGGATTAATACTAAAATAAGTACCAATATAAATGAAATAAAAGGCAGCCAATGCGATGCGATTTTAGTATGCTCTTTTAATTGACCAGCAACCCAGCCTGCAAATTGAAAGGCGACAATTAATCCAACCAATAAAGAAAAAAAAGAAATCAATGCACGAATGAATCCATTCTTATACCCTTTTAAAAGTGCAATGATTAAAATAGTCCCCGTTAAAATATCTAACCACATATACTAGCTACTTAATAAAGTTTTTGCAATTGCAGAAATCACTTTACCATCTGCTTGTCCGGCCAATTGCTTGGTCGCTGCACCCATTACTTTCCCTAAATCTTGCGGGCCTGTGGCGCCTACTTGTGTAATAATAGCTTGCACAGCAGCTTTCACCGCTTCTTCACTCATTTGCGCTGGCAAGAATTTTTCAATAATAGCAATTTCTTCCGCTTCCTTCGAAGCTAAATCGGCTCTATTTTGTTGTTCAAATATGGTTAAGGAATCTTTGCGTTGTTTGACTAATTTTTGTAAAAGTTTTAATTCAGTATCAACGGAAATTTCTCCATTCGCACCTGGTTCGGTTTTGGCTTTAATAATTTCTGCTTTAATTGCTCTTAAACCACGAAGCAATGCTTCGTCTTTATTTTTCATAGCGTCTTTTAACAAAGACATTACATCGGTTTCTAAACTCATAGTAGATTATTTTGAATTTTGTGAAAGTTGACTAGCCCTAAATTTATTATAAAATGTTTTTGCAAATTCTTTGAACTCATTGGATAAACTTTCATCCTGTGTAGCCCTTAAATAAGCATCGCTCATGCCCATTAAATTTTGATAAAAAAAATCTGCCATTTCATCTACCATCATTTCTTTGGTCCATAAATCAATTCGTAAAGCTGTTTTATCAGTAGGGTCCCAAAAGGTAAGCATCATGGCACGGGCTTCTTGTGCTTCAATAGCGGTACTGTCTGAAGCAGACCATTTTATATTTTGTGGAATTTTTTGTTCGTCGAGGTCTATTTGAACCTGAATATTTGATTGATGCATAATAAAAATTTAAAAGCCAAAAATACAATTTAATTAAATAAAAAACGGTTAACTCTTTAAGTCTATAGGAATTTTTACAAAATGATTCAAATTTCTATGATCCGTCAATTCTACAAACCACTCTTTACCCATTTTAGCTCTGGCTTGTCGATACATCTCATCTTTATAATATAATTTGAAATGATTGGATAACGCATTCTTTTCAGCAAATAAAAAAACTTCTCCGGCATTCAACCATGAAGTGGGTTGGGATTGGTTTTCATTAAAAAGTAAAGGAATATCATAATGAACAGCCCATTCAATAATATTTGTTTTATCAAAATCAATCCCATCCAATACTACCGCATAAGCAGCAGCCAACCATTCAATTTTTAATTCAGGTAAAGTTTTCAAAAAAACATCTTCATGGTATTTATAGCCTTTTAATATTTGTCGAGCCTCCTCCAGCTGCTTCTGGTTGTCTAAAATAAAAACAAGCGACATAGTAGTTTGTTGCCATTTTTTAAAAACAGAGAACTCTTTTAAAGTAGCTATTAAATTATCTACTGGTGTAAAAGATAAAAAATAATTATTGCTTTGTGTTAATTCATTCCTGGTTTCAGATAAATCTACCCATTCTAATTTAGGTAATAAGGAAACAGGCAGCCAAGCTTCTTGCATTTTATTAGCTAAAGAAGGGTATTGATTTCTTAAACTATCAATGGCCCAGTCATTTATACACAAAGTAGTAGCCGATTTCTTAATGTATTTTTTAAAAATAGATTGCTGCTTCCATTTTGCAAGCCACGAAATATTTTGTTTTAAATAAGGAGAAGAAAGTGGAATAAAATACTGTGGAAATTGGCTGCTTCCTTTAAGTTCAGTTCCAAAATGAATAACAATGGCATTGGTTACTTCACCTATTAGCTTTTCGGCTTGGTGTGTTTTTAATAGCGTTACATTGCCATAGGTGGTATATAAGTCCTGATGGCTTAAAGGCAATTGATTACCTACAATATAAAAATGTAAATGAGCTGAAACAGCTCCTACTTCAATGATATCCAACACCTTTTGGTAGATTAGCTCAGCGGGATCAATGAATTTCGAATCGGTTAAAATGAATAAGCGCATATACAAAAATACTGCATACTTAACAATTTATCCACCAATCATTTACTAGGCCTAGTTCGTATTAAATGTCCCCTAACTTTGTACTATGGCAAAAGACCTGCATCAATTGGATTTATTTGGCGTGGAAACGGTAGAGCCCGTGACCATTAAGGCACCCAAAGAAAAATTGACTGTTTACAAAGCGCCGGTTGCAACCAATAAGCAAGCGCTAGCAGAAGAAGCCTTGCCTTCTGTTTCAAGAGCGCCCATGTCATTAAGTAAGAATGTTCAATTACATAAAAGAGGAAGGAAATCATTTGCTTCGATGGATGCCGAAATTGACACCCTACAAGTACCTTCTTCTGAAGAATTAATTAAAAAATTATATTACCCCATTGGAGAAGTAGCTGTTTGGTTTAATGTAAATACTTCACTTATAAGATATTGGGAAAAAGAATTTAAACAATTACAACCAAGAAAAACAAGAAAAGGGGACCGATTGTTTCGCGCACAAGACATAGAATTTTTAAAACAGATCTATTATCTATTAAGAGAAAAAAAATATTCTATCGAAGGAGCAAAAAATTATCTTAAAAACAATAAAGAAAAAGCAGATAAGGATATTTCTTTATTAAATAGTTTAAAAGATATTAAAACCTTCTTAGTTTCTTTAAAAGCTGCCCTCTAATAATTCAGCATCAACCTATTAGGCTTTTTCAGCAAAATTAATCTGGTGCGAACCTGCATAAGCGATTGCCGATACATTTAATTTTTCTCTTAGCATTTGAAAATCTAACAAACTGTTTTCCATTGAGACAAAACATTCCACATGAATCACATGAAAATGTTTTCCCGATTCTGCAATAAAAACAAGTTCACTTAATACACTATTTTCCTTTGCAATCTCTTCTCTTAAAAATTGGGCAAAATTAACTAGTTTATCCGCAGAAGTTGCAACACTAAAATGCAAATCCATTTCAATTTTACGTTCCGTTCTTAAGCTAATATTATCAACGATGGTATCTACCATTTGTTTATTAGGTACTGATATATACGTTTTGTCTTGGGTACGAATGCGTGTACTACGTAAGCCAATTTTTTCAATAGTGCCAGAGAAATTATTTACTTTAACATAATCTCCAACTGTAAAAGGTTTGTCAAAAAATATGATAAAGGAGGCAATGATATTTTCAAGGCTTTCTCTCATAGACAATGCCACTGCGGCGCCCACAATACTTAAACTGGTAACTAAATTGCCTATATTCTCATTAAAAACATAATGCAAAATCAATAAAAAGCCAATAATGTAAAGAATCACTTTAAAAAAATCTCTAAAAAATAAAACCAATTGATCGTCTGTTTGGTCCTTCGTTAATTTGGCCTTTTGTTCCAGTATAATTGAAATAAACTCAAGCGTACGCAAACAAACACGGATAAATAAAATAACCAAGAAAAATTTAACACCCGACTCTATCACTTGTGGTAGCGTTAATTTAAATAATTGAACGTTCCAACTTTCCGGGAAATGAAGTTCATATAAAGCAATAATGGATACCAAGTAAATTAAAAACTGTTCAATAGGAACAACCAAACGATGCACATGCGTTTTTCTTAATTCAGAATGATTTTTTTTATCAATCCAAGTATAAATTAACCCTGCAAAAAAACGAGATATAAACCTTTTTAAAATAAAAGCTACTAAAATAATAGCCACAATAATAATGTAGGTTTGCAGCGAATTATTTAAAAACTGTTGCTCTAAATTCATAATAAATATTTTTAACAAATAAGGCCAACTAGTCTTTCCATTCTAGCAATTGCAATTGTTCGCCATCAAATACAGCATAGGTATTCAATCTTAACCAATCGCCTAAATTAATATACCGAGTACTTTTATTAATAGGTAAGTCAATAGCAAAATGTCGATGGCCAAAAATAAAATAATCCACATTTACTTCTTTGGCTTTTTGTTTGGTATAAATAATTAACCACTCTTTGTCTTCTCCTAAAAAAACTTCATCGGAGTTGCCCGTTTTTGCTCTGCTCTTTCCACTAAAATAATTGGCCAATTGAATGCCCACATCAGGATGAAGCCAACGAAATAAAAATTGACAAATGGAATTGGTAAATATTTTTTTAATGAACTTGTACCCCTTATCTCCTGGGCCTAGGCCATCCCCATGACCAATAAAAAATTGTTGGGTACCTAATTTAAAAATTTGGGGATCGAAGTGCACTTGTGCATTTAATTCTTTGCTTAAATAATCTTTCATCCATAAGTCATGGTTCCCAGTAAAAATATGCAGTGCAATGCCCGCATCTGAAATTTGTGCCAAACAGCCTAGAAGTCGAACAAAGCCCTTAGGAACCACCGTTTTATATTCAAACCAAAAGTCAAAGATATCTCCAACGATGAAGATAGCTGCAGCATCCTGCTTAGCTACATTCAAAAAACGAACTAAACGATCCTCTCGTTCACGACTGGTTAATTCATTAGGTGCGCCTAAGTGAAAATCAGATAAAAAATATACTTTTTTCCCTGCCACTAATTCCATGAAGCCAGTTGTTATAATGAATAAAATATGCTACTAAAAATACTAATCTAAATGCTTATCAACTAAAAAACAATATACTTCTTTAGGACCATGGACACCTACTACTAATGTTTTTTCTATGTCTGCAGTACGACTAGGCCCTGTTGCATAACTAATCATGGAAGGCAGCATTTCTGATTCTTTTTTAAATTGTGCCAGGCTATCTGAAATGTCAAAAACCAATTGATGGGTATAAGCAATACATATATGAATGGGCGCGTAAATACTAGTCGTTCTTCCGCTTAATTGTTGGCTGCTTAAAACAATGGTGCCCGTACGTGCTATTAAGTGCTCACATAAAGTAATAGAGGCGTCACAGGATGCTAAGTCATCGGTGTTGACTGGATCAAAACTAAACTCTTTCATGTCTTCTAACCAGCCCGACTCAAGGGAATAAATTTTCTCCCATTTTTGTGCATGAATTAATTGAGCCAATTTATTCACTAACTCAGATTCATCTACGCAATAAATAAATTTTCCTAGTAACCCTGTAAATTTCTCTGCAAAGTCAATCGCTAATTCATTGGCAGTTGGAACAAAAACAGGCTTATCCGCATTTTGTTCGGGAAATGGAATGGCAACTGGACTTTTTAAAGCCTGTGTAATTTTATCTAATATTTTTGCTCTAGTTACTTTTGATTCCATGAAAATAAATTCAATACTTAAGCAATAGGTTCTGTTTGGGGTGATTCAGGAGTAACTGAATCGGTCGCAACTTCCTCTTTGGCAGGTTCTTCTACTTTCGCAGGTTCTTCCACATCAAAAGTAACCACCTTCTCTTCTTCATAAGGACGCATGCCAATTAAAGCTTCCACATCACTCTTATGTAAAACCTCTTTGTCTAATAATTCTTTGGCTAATTTTTCAACTTCCATTTTTCTCAAAGTCAATAAATCAAGAGTGCGGTGATAAGCTGCATCAATCATCTTACGAACTTCTTCGTCAATTATTTTTCCAGTTTCTTCACTAAATGGTTTTTGAAAAGTATTTTCTTGAGAAGGATCATAAAAACTTACGTTACCAATTTTTTCATTCATGCCATAAGTAGTTACCATCGAGTAAGCCATTTTGGTAATTTGCTGTAAATCGTTGGAAGCGCCGGTAGATATTTTTCCGAAGAAAATTTGCTCTGCAGCACGACCCCCTAAAGTCATACACATTTGATCGGTTAATTGTTCAATGGTATATAAGTATTGTTCCTTTGGCGTGTATTGCGCATAGCCTAATGCAGCAGTACCTCTTGGTACAATGGTTACTTTTAATAAAGGATAAGCATGCTCTAAATACCAACCACAAATAGCGTGTCCAGCTTCGTGATAAGCAATCACTTCTTTTTCTTCTTTAGAGATAATTTTATTTTTCTTTTCTAATCCGCCAATCACTCTATCGATGGCGTCTTGGAAATCTTTCATCTCCACACCCGTTTTACCTTTACGAGCTGCAATCAATGCTGCTTCATTACAAACATTCGCAATATCAGCTCCGGCAAATCCAGGTGTTTGTTCTGCTAATTTATGCACGTCTAAATTTTCAGAAACTTTAATAGGACCTAAATGCACTTTAAATATTTCTTCGCGCCCTTTTACATCTGGACGATCAATAGAAATTTGACGATCAAAACGACCTGGTCGTAATAGTGCACTATCTAAAACATCAGGACGATTCGTAGCAGCTAATATGATAATTCCAGTGTCGCCACCGAAGCCATCCATTTCTACCAATAATTGGTTCAAAGTATTTTCACGTTCATCGTTGCTCATCATGGCATTCTTGCCACGTGCACGACCAATTGCATCAATCTCATCAATAAAAATAATACAAGGCGCTTTCTCACGCGCTTGCTTGAATAAATCACGCACACGACTTGCACCTACCCCAACAAACATTTCCACAAAGTCAGAGCCACTCAAACTAAAGAAAGGAACCTGTGCTTCACCCGCCATAGCTTTGGCCAATAAAGTTTTACCTGTACCTGGAGGGCCTATTAACAAGGCTCCTTTAGGAATTTTACCGCCTAAAGCTGTATATTTTTTGGGTTGTTTTAAAAAGTCAACAATCTCCATTACTTCTTCTTTTGCTTCTTCCAAACCTGCTACATCGGCAAAAGTAATATTTACTTTGGTACCTCCTTTTTCAAATAAAGTAGCTTTTGATTTACCTACATTAAATATGCCACCTGGGCCACCACCGCTACCACCAGCGCCACCGCCCATTTTGCGCATCAATACTACCCAAACCACGACAATTAACACCAAGGAAAAAACAGTGTTGGCAATAGGCCCAAACCATTCCCCTTCTTTAATAGTATTCTGCGGTATCTCTGTAATATTATTTTGTTCGTAGAATTTTTGTAAACGGCTATTAAAACTATTCCAATCGGTAACACTAAACTCAAATAAAGGAACACCCTTCACTTTGGCTTTGGTCATTTTGGCTTTAAACTTTTGAACATAAAAATCTTTTTCTATGCTATCCGGTTTAATGTATACACGAACCGTTTGTTTATTATCTACAAAGTCTAAACGCTCCACATCCCCATTTAGCAACATGACTTGTTTAAACTCTTGTTCGGTAGTAGTGGTAATGTCTGGCGCCATTTGAAAAAAGCGAGCAGACAATAAGGAAATGGCAATTAACCCATAAATCCAATAAATATTGAATTTTGGTAATTTAGGGCCTTGTCCCATTGGGGAGCCTTGTTTATTTGAATTATTATCAGGTTTCATTTGCTTCGGTTATATCTATGTTGTCTATTATAACAACAACTTTTAAAATTAGTTTTTTAATTCATGCATTTTAATATCTGCATCACTCCACATGTCTTCCAATTGATAGAATCTTCTTGCTTCTGGGTGCATAACATGAACCACCACATTAATATAGTCAATGAGCAACCATTGTGCAGCTTGTTTGCCTTCACTTTTATAGGGCATTTCGGCACATTTGGTCTTTACCTCATATTCTATAAAGTCAGCAATGGCTTTTAATTGAGTGGTATTACTGGCCTCACAAATAATAAAAAAATCAGAAGTGGCTTCATGAATTTTTTTTAGGTCTAGACTAAGAATATTCTCGCCTTTTTTATCTTGGATAGCCTGGATAATGGTTTTGAAAATTTTAGAGCTACGTGTAATTTGAAGGGTCGAGGATTTAGGTCGATTTTTAAGTGCGTTCAACGCGGAAATAGGTTCCAATGATGCTTGTATTTATATTGGTTAAATGCTTGTTAGTCAAAACATTTTATTTGACTAAAATGATTCTAAACTAACTTTACAAAAATAGCAATTCGTTTGTTACCTGCCACACCAAATATCAGTTTAGGGGAGCCGTTCATCGAACTTACTTCCATAGATAGTACCAATATTTATGCCATGAACCTGGTTCACAAGGGTTTGGCCTTATCTGGCAGTTGTTTTAGGGCCCATTACCAAACCCAGGGAAAGGGTCAACATGGTCGAAATTGGGAAAGTTCGGCAGGCTTAAACCTACTTTGCTCTTATGTTTTGGAGCTAAAGCAGTTAAAATCGGATAAAATTTGGACCCCAGCCGATCAAATAGGCTTTTCAGCAGCCGTGGCTTTAGGGGTTCATTCCTTTTTTCAAGGCTATGCAGGTTCCAATACGAAAATTAAAAAACCCAATGATATTTATTGGGGTGACAGAAAGGCAGGGGGTATTTTGATTGAAAACCTAGTAAGGGGAAAAGATTGGACTTGGACCGTAGTAGGTATTGGCATCAATATCAATCAAATGGAGTTTACGCATGAAAGCGCCCAGCCTATTTCATTGAAACAAATAACTCAACAAAATTTTGAACTCAATAAATTACAAAAAGAATTATCCATCTGTTTAAAAACCGAATTGATCCATTGGATAACACAAGGAGAAGCGGCCACTTTACAAAAAATGGAGGCAGAATGTATCCTTATAAAAAAGTAAAAAAATAAATTTGAAAATATGAATATCAAATTAACACAACATTCAAAAGGCGGCGGCTGTGGATGTAAAATTTCACCAGCCATCCTTTCAGAAATATTAGCAGCGCACAATGTAGGTACAAAAAATAATGTACCACAATTATTAGTGGGCAATGATAGTAGAGATGATGCGGCTGTTTATCAAATTGATGATACAATGGCCATGATTAGTACCACCGATTTTTTTATGCCTATAGTAGATGATGCTTTCTCCTTTGGGCAAATTGCTGCAGCCAATGCCATTAGTGATGTGTATGCGATGGGTGGCAAACCCATTTTTGCATTGGCCGTTTTGGGATGGCCCTTAGCCAACTTACCCGCAAGTGAAGCAGCTAAGGTTATGGAGGGTGCGCGTAAAACCTGTGCCGAAGCGGGTATTGTAATAGCAGGTGGACATAGTATTGATAGTCAGGATCCAATTTTTGGATTGGTAGTGAATGGACTGGTACCCATTGAAAATTTAAAAAGAAATGATACCGCACAAGCAGGTGATATACTTATTTTAACCAAACCATTGGGTGTTGGTATTATGGCCACTGCACAAAAAAGAGGCGTACTACTTGAAGAAGATTTAACTTTTTTAGTGAATCAACTCACCACCATTAATAAAGCAGGAGAAGCTTTAGGAAAAATAAAACAAGTACATGCCATGACCGATGTAACCGGATTTGGATTGCTTGGGCATCTTACAGAAATGATGGAAGGAAGTAATTTAACCGCTGAAATTAGTTACAATAAAATCCCAATCATTCCTGCCGTAAGAAATTATATTGCCCAAAAAACAATTCCAGGTGCTACCGCAAGAAATTGGAGCTCTTGCAATGCAGGCGTGAGTTTCGGAGTCGGCATTGATGAAGAAGAGGCGACTAAATTATTACCAGATCCCCAAACCAATGGTGGATTGCTAATTGCAGTATCGCCTGAGGCATTAGAAAAAGTGCAAGTGGTTTTAAAAGAATTAGGCATTCAATATACCCACCCTATTGGAACTTGTACAGCAGCAAAAGAAAAAAGAATTTACATCACTAAAGATTAGCGAGTTGCCTAATGGTATCAAAGTCGCTCATTCAGCATATAGCAATATTCATTGGTGATTGCTTACTCAAAAATAAGATGGCCTTTATTTTTTATTTGATCAGGTGTTAATTCCGCCACCAACTGTACCCCTTTAATGCCGCGTACGGTTTGTAAAATGTCATTCACTTTTTCATCTTCAATCCACTCGCCTCTTATCCACCAAATAAAATCCATGTGTTTTAATTCGGGTAATAAATATTCTCCATCAAATTGATTATGGTAAACAAAATGTTGAATAGAAGTGTTGGGCTCATTGCCTTCGTACATAGAAAAATAATAAGTTCTATTTTTTCTCTTTAAAGCAATTTCATGATTGGGATTGAATCTAAATTCAAAACCCATGTATTGATTGAGTAAAATGCAGAACTGATAATTTTTAATGGGTGCAGTAATGCCTAAAATACGTGAACCTTCGAAATCACTTTCGTTAATGGCATCTTGGTCTAAAATTAATTTACTACTCACAAATAAAAAATTTTAAAATTGAATATCAATTTTCAATTCGTCTGCGCCTCTTTTATAGGTTAACATCGTTTTATCTCCCTTTTTAAATTTAGAAAGTATTTGCATATAATTCATCACATCCACAATTTTATGATCGCCCATTTGCAATAAAACATCGCCGCTTTTTAAGCCAATTTTTTCACCTAATTTCCCTTGACTCGCCCCTTCAATTCTAAGGCCCGAACCCGTATAAGCATAATCGGGCATCACCCCTAAACTCACTGTAAACTTAGTGCTACGGCCCATGCTAGCTTCTCTGGTTTTTACAAAATCGAGCTTGCCTAATCCATCGGCCTTTTTTATAATGGCTTGCACATAACGAACTACGTCTTTCTCTGCTTCATAATTAATTTTATCCCAATCGTCAGTAGCTTTATGATAATCAGCGTGGCTACCCGTAAACATAAACAAAACGGGCAGGTCCTTTCTATAAAAACTAGCATGATCACTTGGGCCTGAACCTACACTATCATAATGTGTCAATAAAGAGGTAGGCGTATTGGATAATATAGATGACCAAGCACTTGAAGTACCATATCCACCCACTGTTAATTTACGTGCAGTATCATACCTACCTACCATATCCAAATTAATCATATAATTAAGATTACCGGTATACGTAGGATGCTCTAGCCAATATTTACTTCCCAATAATCCCAACTCTTCTCCAGAAAAATGTATAATTAAATAGTTATTATTTTTAGGTGATTTTTTTTGCAATGCTTTAGCAAGCTCAATTAAAGCTGCAGTCCCGCTTGCATTATCATCTGCTCCATTGTGTATGAAATTATTTACGTCCAAACCATTTTTATCTTCATTGTACCCTAAGTGATCAAGGTGGGCACCAATCACAACCGTATTGGCTGCATGATTATCAATCAATGCTATCACATTGTGTGCTGTTCGGGTAGGATGTTCAAATTGAATATTGGCTTCAATCTCATAGGTGCTTAATTCATCATTAAAATATTTTTCAAAACCTTCCTTGGTAATATACAAAACAGGAATAGGCAATGCTTTGGAAGTATCAAATTTATAAAATTGAATATTATCCACTAGCTTACCACTATTGTATAGAAATAAGGCGGTGGCTCCTTTTTGCTTAATGTCAGCTGCCGTTGTCACCAACCACTGGGTCATATCAAAATGCGGATTGCTTGTATTTTCTTCCAATACTTCATTTACATCTTTAAACCATACTTGCTTGGATTCATTTAAAGAAATGGACGCTTTGGATACAATATTTCCAGTCCCGCTATTGGAAATAGGAAAGTAAAAACTACCTAATGAAAGAACTTGATTATTTACTTTTAAAAAAGAATTGGCCGTTAATGCATTGCCTTCATCAATAGGAAAATTTTGAATGTACCCATCAACGCCTATGGATTGTATACCAAGCGATTGATATTGACCAATAATATAATCCACCGCTTTTTGTTCCCCTATGGAGCCCGCTCTTCTACCTTCAACCGCATCACTAGCTAGAAATTGTATGTGATTCTCTAAAGCTTTCACTAATTTTTTATCAGCACTACTTAGCCGTTGTGCGAATAAAAAAGACGGAATACTTAAAATTAGTAAAAGCAAACATTTACGCATAAGAATCATATTAATACTCAAAGTTAAATAAAGCAGTTAGGAATTGGGTGTCTTCTTTTAAAAACCTTTGATACCTAGACAATACCCATACAAGATGGTTGATTTTTGTTAAGTATTTTTATGATTAGGGTCAGTCTAAAAGCGGTGCTCAATTTCTTATTTCGTAAGTACTAGCCAATCATAAGCCATAGCTTTGCCAGCAAATGAAAGCCGGTATACATATTGCATTAGTGGGGAACCCCAATAGCGGAAAAAGCTCCCTTTTTAATGCGCTTACGGGCATGCACCAAAAGGTAGGCAATTTCCCAGGCGTTACTGTGGACAAAAAAACAGGACAATTGGAGTTGGCTGGACTACCCACTACTTTAATTGATTTACCTGGCACTTATAGTTTTTACCCAAAAAGAGAAGATGAGTGGGTGGCTTATAAAGTACTCATGGGCGTCGATGTTGACTTAAAAACTGATTTAATTTTATTAATTGCAGATGCAAGTAATTTAAAAAGAAATTTACTTTTTTGTAGTCAAATCATTGATTTAAAAATTCCGGTGGTGTTGGCCCTCACTATGAACGACTTAGCGGCTCAAAAAGGAATCAAAATTGATATTGCAGGATTGCAAGAAGATTTAGGCATCCCTGTGGTAGCCATAGACGCCAGAAAAAATAAAGGACTGATTGAATTAAAAAATGCCTTAACAAATATAATTCAAACGGTACGACCTAAAAACCAGAAAAGTTTTATTGATAATAAAAAGCTGGCGCCTGCTGCCATTGAATCTTTTAAAAAATTATATCCAACACATAGCGATTACGCCGCCTTGCATTATTTAATGCACCACGAAGCATTTCCATTAGATCATGAAATGCAAACACAAATAGAGCAAATAGAAATAGATAACGATTTTAATCATACAAAAACACAGGCACAAGAAATATTAGAAAGGTATAGTCATATTCAAGAGATCATGAAAAGCAGAGTGACGGAACCAGACCCTTCTGCAAAGAAAAAAAGATCCGAAAAATTAGACAATATATTTCTACATCGAATTGGAGGTTATGCTATTTTGTTTTCCGTTTTATTTATTTTATTTCAATCGGTATTTTGGATGGCTAAATTTCCAATGGATGGAATTGAATGGATTTTTACAAATTTAACTACCTACTTGAATTCTATATTGCCCAATGTTTGGTGGGAGGATTTGCTCGTCAATGGATTGGTAGCGGGTATTGGAGGTATTGTTGTTTTTGTACCTCAAATTATGATACTATTTGGCCTCATCACTTTATTAGAAGATACTGGCTATATGGCGCGTATAAGTTTCTTAAGTGATAAATTAATGCGAAAAGTTGGATTGAATGGCAAAAGCGTCATGCCCATGATTAGTGGATTTGCTTGTGCAGTACCTGCTATTATGAGTGCGCGTAATATTGAAAATAAAAAAGAAAGATTGCTCACCATCATGGTCACTCCATTTATGAGCTGTAGCGCAAGACTTCCGGTATACACCATATTAATCTCTTTAGTGATAGATCAAAAAATATATTTTGGTTTTTTAAGTTTACAAGGCTTGGTGATGATGGGATTATACCTCATGGGTATTGTGATGGCTTTATTAGCGAGCATGGTATTGAAATGGTTTATAAATATAAAAGAGAAAAGTTATTTTATATTAGAACTTCCAGTATATCGATCTCCTCGATGGAAAAATATGGGCACCACCATGATACAAAAAGCAGGCATATTTGTAAGAGATGCTGGCAAGGTGATTATCGTGATAAGTTTATTATTATGGTTTTTAAGTAGCTATGGCCCAACTGAGCCCATGCAAAAAGTAGAAGCACATTATGAGCAACAAAAATTATTATTAACCAATAATGCTGTGCTAGACAAGCTGAACACATCTTCAAATAGCAATGCAGTACTAGTTAATAAAGAAAATAAACTTACAACAAAGCAAATTGAAAAAGAATATAATACACAGAAATTAGAAAACTCTTACGCAGGTATTTTAGGAAAAAAATTAGAGCCGATGATTTCTCCTTTAGGTTTTGATTGGAAAATTGGCATTGCATTGGTTACTTCTTTTGCGGCAAGAGAAGTGTTTGTAGGAACAATGGCCACCTTATATAGTGTAGAAGAATCGGACAATAGTTCTCTCAGAGAAAAATTAAAAGCGGCTGTTAGGCCCGACGGAACACCTGTGTATAGCTTAGCTACAGCCTTATCCTTAATGGTGTTTTATGTATTGGCCATGCAATGCATGAGCACTTTAGCAGTTGTAAAACGAGAAACTCGTAGTTGGAAATGGCCTACTATACAATTCTTTATGATGACAGGTCTTGCCTATTTCATGAGCTGGATAGTATATGTAGTGGTAAAATAAAGATGGGGCAATCAAATGGTACTTATCTGTTTTTCACTTCCTCAAAAGCTTCATCATAATCGGCACGTATAGTACCCATCACGCGATCCCAGAAAAGAAAATATAAACCATAATTACCCTTAAAGTATTTATGGTGCTGATTATGGTTTACGGAAGTATTAATCCATTTACCAATCCTACTTTGACTAAATCCTTTCGGATATAATTCCCAACCTAAATGGCCGTATATATTATATATTATAGATAATAAAAAGAAAATTGCAATATGAGATTTATGTACTGGGATGGTAAATAAAAACACTACGAAAATGCCCACTTCAACAATCGATTCTAATGGGTGAAACGCATACGCAGCCCAAGGAGAAGGGTTGGTTGACTTGTGATGTACTAAATGCATGATATTAAATAAACTTTTATGATGCATTATTCTGTGGGTCCAATAGAAATAAGTGTCGTGGATGATAAACATGATAGGAAAGGCTAAGAAATAATATAGCCAACCGCGATCACTCATGTTGTCATATAAGGTTGTATAAGCCCTTACTACAGGATTAGCCGTAAAAAAAAGAGGTATTAAGGCGAAAATTAAAACAGTAATGGAACTATAAAATATTTCACGCAAATAATCGGTTTTTTTAGGAAAAAGGGATTGTATTTTTTGTTTAATTATTTTATTTTTCAATACTAAATAAAATAATAAATAAACACTGCCTGCAATTAAGTAATACTTACTAGCTACTTTTTCTAAAAAAAATAAATATTTGTCCAATTGAATGCTCATAATAGTAGGCGAAGATAATGAAAAAAGAAATTGACTTATAAAGATGTAAATTATTTTACATCTAATGAAGATTCAGATTTAAGGATCAAAATATCCTCCTTGATACGATTTATTTCAACCAATAAAGTGCCATTATACACCCCACGAATGCGGCGATGCTGATCTATTAAAATGAAATTCTCGGTATGTAAAAACTCATTGCCTGATTGATAAAATCCAACGGTATCCCCAGCAAAATATTGTTGTTTTGCTAGCCTATAGATCTCCTTTTTATTGCCAGTAAGCAAGTGCCATTTTTTGGCGTCCACTTGATTGTCTAAGGCGTATTTATTGAGCACATTAATATCATCTGTTTCAGGGGTTACTGAATGGGAAAGCAATAATATAGAAGTATCATTTTTAAATTCCTCTTGCAACAAATACAAATTATTTGTCATTTTAGGACAAATATTACGACACTTGGTAAAAAAGAAATTGGCAATATATATTTTACCTTTCACTAAATGCTCGTCCACCACCATCCCATTTTGATCTAAAAAAGAAAATGAGGGTATGGTATGAATTTGATTAAAACTACTATCGGTTTTGTTAATCCATTCCGGTGTCCAATCAGGTTGATTAAAAAAAGGAAGTGTCACTAAAGAATCTGTAGTCGTCAATTCATTATTATTACTAACACTATTACAAGCACAAAAAAATAACGTGCAGCCAATAAGAAAATAAAAAAGAGTATTAAAAGGTTTCATTTAATTTATTTTAAAATCAATAGAATCCTGCGGGGTCATGCATAATTTCAACCCAATCAAACCAAATCTTCTGCCTTGCTTCACCACATAATTTGCGCGAATGTTTCCGTTTTCCCACCACATTTTTTGACTCCCCTCTTCATACCCCATTGTATAATGAAACCTCTTATACGCCTTGCCATTACGATACCATTCATTGGCAATCCCATGTAATTCCCCCTCTATAAAATTATATTCAAATTTTGGTTGTCCCTCTTCCCAAAAACCAATATGCTTTCCAATTTTTTTTCCTAAATGATACATCCGGTATTCCGCTATCCGATTTTTTGGATACCACTTTTTAAATACCCCTTCCTCCACCCCATTAAAATAACTGCCTAGAAATAAAGAATCGCCATTGGCATATTGATCAAAAATATAACCACTATACCTTGTATTTTGAAAATAAAGTGTGTCTTGATGATAAGATAAAAAACTATCATTACTATTTATATACTGATTGGGTAAAGTAATGTTAGATGGGATAGTATCATGCACTATTGGAGCCTCAAATGAATGCACTCGGTCTTGTGAATGGCATGCTTGAATAAACAAACAAGCAACAATACATTTAAAATAAAAAACAACTTTCATTTATTGAGATACTGTACCAGGACTGCCATAAAAACCTGATCCATTAATATAAGGATCAGTATTAGTAATATGATAATGATAAATACCAGCAGGATAATCGGTCGTAACAGCATTGTGCCCATGGTAAGCATCTAATTTAGCATTATCAACCAAGGCACCATTTTCTTCAGGACCATACACTGGAAAGCCATCTAATAAAAATCCCAATAAAGAAGATTTAGTCACTTTAACAGTTGTTAAATAAAGTGGTTCCACATGATAATGATATTGCCCTGTAGGGGCAGGATGACCCCAGTAACGATCAAAAGAAACCATTTCACCAGCTAAAGGTTGGTTGGGTCCAGCATATTGATTAAAAAAAGGTACCCCATTTAAGGAAACACCAATGGCACCTAATGGTGTAGCCATATGATTTGCAGCCACTTTAGGATTTATTGGAATTTTAAATACATAAGATTTCTCTCCAATTGAATTTGGATTTTTTGAAAAATTATACCCTCCAAATGTGACTCCCGAAAAATTATCATATAATGTATTCGAAGTTGCATAGTAAGAACTTTTATGATCGGGCGCGCCATTTGATTTTATAGTAATAAATGTACCATCGGAAGTAATACTTGAAGCGCCATATATTTTCTTAAAAACATCAGGCACTGTATTATTCACTGTTGCCACAGGGGTAGTGGTACTCATCGAACTTGTTGAATCTTTCGAGCAAGCATTTGTTAAAAAACTTAACATTAAAAGATAAATAATTATATTAGTCATGGTAGAAGGTTTAGCCAATAGGATGAAAAAACAATTATAAGGTTTAATGCAAGTGACAATATTAATTAAAAAAAACACCCCGTATCCAAAATGGAACGGGGTGTTCAATAAATTAACAATTAAGTTTTACCAACCGCTAATGGCTAATATTTCTTTGGTATGATCTTTCGTATCGGGTTTTTCGATAATAAATCTAACCATACCTGCTTCGTCAATTAAAAAAGTGGTACGGGAAGTGCCCATATAAGTACGGCCCATGAATTTCTTCTGGCCCCATAAATTGTATTTGTCAACTATTTTCTTGTCCTCGTCGGCAATTAAAGAAAAGGGAAGCTCATATTTTTCAATGAACTTTTGATGAGATTTAACCGAATCCACACTCACCCCTAACACTTGTAAGCCTTTCTTTAACAATGCTTTATAATTATCACGCAAATTACAAGCTTGAGCTGTACAACCTGGTGTATCATCTTTTGGATAAAAATAAAGGACAAGCTTTTTTCCCTTAAAATCGGCTATAGAAACTGTATTGCCATGTTGATCAACGCCTTTAAACAGGGGCGCTTTAGAACCTTCTTTAATAACTGCCATAATCTTGAATTGGCGGTGAAGATAGCATTTAAAAAGGACAAAAATGTTTAGGGTTAAAATGGGGCAAATTCAGGCAAATTTTTGTAGGTTTGCGCAATTTATATTTTTGTACGCTATGCCAAAAGACAAATCCATCCAATCGGTATTAATTGTAGGTTCTGGGCCCATTATTATTGGTCAGGCCTGCGAATTTGACTACTCTGGTTCTCAAGCAGCTCGTTCATTAAGGGAAGAGGGTATTAAAGTAATTCTTATCAATAGTAATCCAGCCACCATCATGACCGATCCAATGATGGCCGACAAAGTTTATTTATTGCCATTGACCATTGAAAGCATAGAGCAAATTTTACAAGAAAATCAAATTGACGCTGTACTTCCCACCATGGGAGGACAAACCGCATTAAACTTATGTAAGGAAGCAGATGAAATTGGATTGTGGAAACAATACAATTGTAGAATGATTGGAGTGGATGTGGCAGCGATAGATTTAGCAGAAGACAGAGAACAGTTTAGACAATTGATGGTAAAAATTGGAATTGCAGTGGCACCAAGTAGAGTAGCCAATAGTTTTTTAGAAGGAAAAGAATTTGCACAAGTAATAGGATTTCCATTAGTCATACGTCCTTCCTTTACTTTAGGGGGAACAGGTGGTGGATTTGTACATGACGCTTCTGAATTAGATGCAGCTTTAGAGAAAGGATTAAAAGCCTCTCCTATTCATGAAGTGTTAGTAGAGAAAGCGGTGTTGGGATGGAAAGAATATGAATTAGAATTATTAAGAGATCAAGCAGATAATGTAGTGATAATATGTACCGTAGAAAACTTGGATCCCATGGGCGTACATACAGGAGATTCTATAACAGTAGCGCCAGCCATGACTTTGAGCGACACCTCTTTTCAAGACATGCGTAATAAAGCGATGTTGATGATGCGTAGTTTAGGAAATTTTGCTGGAGGTTGTAATGTACAGTTTGCACAAAATCCAGCAACAGAAGAATTGATTGCTGTGGAAATTAATCCAAGAGTATCTCGCTCCTCTGCATTGGCATCAAAAGCAACAGGTTACCCAATTGCAAAAATTGCAGCAAAGTTGGCTATTGGATATCACTTAGATGAATTAAAAAATCAAATTACACAAACTACTTCGGCTTATTTTGAACCCGCTTTAGATTATGTAATTGTAAAAATGCCAAGATGGAATTTTGATAAATTCAAAGGGGCCAATGATACTTTAGGATTGCAAATGAAAAGTGTAGGAGAAGTAATGGCCATAGGAAGAAGCTTTACAGAAGCCATTCAAAAAGCTTGTCAAAGTTTAGAAAACGAAGCGATAGGTTTGGGTTATTATGGAAAGAGTTTAATGAAGAACGAGGAATTAATGGAATATATTAAGATTCCAAAATGGGATCGTATTTTCAGAATCAAAGATGCCTTAATGCAAGGTTCCACCGTTCGTTCTATTGCAGCCGCTACAGGAATTGATAATTGGTTTTTATACCAAATAAGAATCATCTGCAATATTGAAAAAGAATTATTGAAACATAGTTTAGAAACCATTCCTACTGAATTAATGAAAGAAGCGAAACAACATGGTTTTAGCGATATGCAAATTGCCAAATTATTAACAGGCAATACCAATGACGATGCAGTGTATGAAAAAAGAAAGGCCTTAGGTATCACTAGAGTGTATAAAATGGTAGATACTTGTAGCGCCGAGTTTGCAGCCAAGACGCCCTACTTTTATTCTACCTTCGAAAATTAAATTAACTGGACAGAAGTAAATCAAAAAGATATGAACGTAAAAGACATTGTAGCCCTGAATGAAAAAGAAACCAGAGGTGGATTTGGGGAAGGCATTCATGAGTTGGCCAAAGAAAATAGTGAAGTAGTAGTATTGACTGCCGACTTAGCAGGTTCCTTTAAATTAGGACCCTTCATTAAAGAATTTCCAGATCGTTTTATAGAAGTGGGTATCGCTGAAGCCAATATGATAAGTATAGCTGCGGGCTTAACCATTGGAGGAAAAATTCCTTACACCACTACTTTTGCTAATTTTAGTACAGGAAGAGTGTATGATCAAATAAGACAAAGTGTTGCCTACTCTGATAAGAATGTAAAAATTTGTGCGTCACATGCAGGATTAACTTTGGGAGAAGATGGTGCTACACATCAAATATTAGAAGATATTGGACTGATGAAAATGTTACCAGGCATGACTGTCGTGGTGCCTTGCGATTTTAACCAAACCAAAGCAGCTACGAAAGCCATCGCTAAACATCATGGCCCAGTGTACTTACGTTTTGGAAGACCGAAGTGGCCTAATTTTACCAAAGAAGATGGATCTGATTTTGTAATAGGTAAAGCACAAAAATTAAGTGATGGTAAAGACATTACTTTATTTGCATGCGGACACTTAGTATGGAAAGCGATTGAAGCAGGAAAAATTTTAGAAGCTACAGGAGTGAGTGTTGAAGTAATAAATATACATACCATTAAGCCTTTAGATGTGGCAGCCATTGTGGAAAGTATTAAAAAAACAGGATGCGCTGTTACTTGCGAAGAACATAATATTATTGGTGGATTAGGAGATGCTATTGCACAAGTAGCTGCAACACATTTTCCAATTCCTATTGAATACATTGGTACCCAAGATACTTTTGGAGAAAGTGGAACACCGAATCAATTGCTCGCTAAATACGGATTAGATACCCCGAATATTGTAGAAGCTGCAAAAAAAGTATTAGGCAGAAAAGGATAATTGAAATTACTTCAAATTATAAGAGGGGAAAATCCAGGTTGACAAAATATATTCAAACTTGAGGTTTCAATTTGAAA
Source organism: Sediminibacterium ginsengisoli (assembly GCA_945865545.1). Taxonomy (GTDB): domain Bacteria; phylum Bacteroidota; class Bacteroidia; order Chitinophagales; family Chitinophagaceae; genus Sediminibacterium; species Sediminibacterium ginsengisoli_F. The sequence goes on from CAMBEQ010000010.1 coordinate 48,832, forward strand.
CCTCAAGTTTGAAACAAGGTGGCAAAATAATTAGAAAAAATAATTAAGGCGCCAATCTTACTTTAACCCAATTGTCTTTTTCAAAACTGTATTGTATACGATCGTGCAAGCGCGAACTGCGGCCTTGCCAAAATTCCATTTTAAAAGGATGCACTATATAACCACCCCAATGTGGTGGCAAAGGCACATTGCCTTCTTTGTATTTTTCGGTATTGTCTGCCACCAATTTTTCAAGATATTCGCGATTTGGAATAATTTGACTTTGTGGTGAAGCCCAAGCGCCTATTTGACTTCCCAAGGGTCGTGAGTGAAAATATTCTGCACTTTCTTCAACGCTAACTTTTTTTACAACGCCGGTAATGCGCACTTGACGCTCTAATTCTTTCCAGAAAAAATTCATTGCAGCCACAGGATGTGTGGCCATTTCTTTTCCTTTAACGCTATCATAATTAGAGTAGAATATAAAACCTTTCGGGGTGTAGCCTTTTAGAAGCACTACGCGCGACGAAGGAGCGCGGGCATCATCAATAGTGGAAAGTACAAAAGCATTTACTTCGTCTATATTACTTGCAATAGCCTCTTCCCACCAATGCGTAAATTGATCCATAGGATGCGCTGCAGTTGCTGCTTCCTCCAAAGAAGCCATTTGATAATCACGGCGAATAGAAGCAATATCCTTTTGCATAATTTTTTATTTAGTCGCGTACAAAATATTAATCACCGATAACAATAACAACATGCCAACCAATTGATGCAGTTGTGCCAACCATTCAAATCCACCCCAAACTCCTGGAACAATATGCGCACTTGCCAACACCGTAAAAATACCTAAAATCACTTGTATAAAAACTACAATAATGGGTAGAATGCGCGCGCGCACCCAAAAATTATTTCCTTGTAATTTTAAAAGTTTGCTGGTCCAAAGAATAATTAAAAAAGTAAGTAGATAAGCCAACCCTCTATGTGCAAAATGAATCCAAATGGTATTATTAACTGCATTTAGAAAAAACCCATCCTTTCCCAATAAACCTGCTGGGACCCACTCCCCATTGATGGAAGGCCAGGTGCTAGCCACATTGGCTGCCTTATGCCCCGCCATTAAAGCGCCATAGATTAATTGAAAAAATAGAAGTAAAAGAATCGCCCAAGCAAAGTTTCGGATAGCACTTATTTTATTACTTGCATCTTGATTACCACTTTTGCGACGGATGGGATGCACTGTAAGCGATAAGGCAAACCAATAGGTATAAGCCAAGAGGCCTAAGGCAAAAATAAAATGAAGTGCTAAACGTGTTGGCTTTACATATACCGCATCTCCTTCTAAACCACTAGCTACCATAATCCAACCTATAGCTCCTTGTAATGCACCTAATAAAAATAAAATAAGCAAGGGCTTAACCATATTGGGTTGAAAATATTTTTTAATAAAAAAATAAATAAACCCAAAGGCGAAAACTAAGCCAATACTACGTGCCCATAAACGGTGAAACCATTCCCAAAAAAAGATGAATTTAAAGTTTGAAATGGTAAACTCAAAATTGAGTAACTGAAATTGTGGAGTAGTTTTGTATTTAGCAAATAAGGTTTGCCAAGCCGCTTCATTCAAAGGTGGCAGTGTCCCAGTGACCACATCCCATTCTGTAATGGAAAGTCCACTTCCTGTTAAACGAGTAATACCCCCCAAAGCAATCTGAATCACCGTCATGATCACGCCTAATAATAGCCAATTGGCTACTTTATTTGATTTATGATCATTCAAGTCCATGCCTTAGTTTTAGAACACAAAGGTACTAAGTAATCAAACAGGGTTATCAGATTGATTTTGGTTTCTTATAGAATGATTTTGGTTTGTCAGCAATATGCTCCAATTTTACATTGATAAATTAAACAGAAATACCCATTAAGAAAATGTACAAAATAGATAGTTAATTATTATTGATAAACCCTTTTATTGGACAAAGAATAAATTTAACCTTGCCTAAATTAATCAATCAATATCAAGACCTATTATTAGAAGCAGGCTGTGATGAAGCAGGCAGGGGTTGTTATGCTGGGCCTGTATTTGCAGCAGCAGTAATACTTCCCAAAGATTTCTATCATCCTTTATTAAATGATAGTAAACAATTAACCGAAACTCAACGAGACCTTTTAGCCCCTATCATAAAAGACGCAGCAATATGCTGGGCCGTTGCGCAGCAATCAGCTGCCGAAATAGACGCCTCCAATATTTTAAAGGCGGCCATCCAATGCATGCATTTATCCTTAGATCAATTAAAACCAAAAGCAAAATTTATTACAGTAGATGGCAATCGTTTTTATGCCTATAAAAAAGTACCGCATCTAACCATCATAAAGGGCGATGGGCAATATGCTAATATTGCCGCTGCCAGTATCCTCGCTAAAACGGCGCGAGATAAATGGATGCAAAAATTACATGCAAAATACCCACAGTATGGTTGGGATAAAAATAAAGGATACGGCACCGCCGCGCACCGCGCGGCCATCGCCCGTTATGGCTTATGTTTCGAGCATCGAAAGAGTTTTAAAATACTTCCTCAACAGCTATCCCTCTTATAAATTATTGGATTCTATAAAATCTTAAATGCTTTAATTGGAGTAGTTAATACTCCCACGCACCCAAACCTTGACGAAGTAATATATATTCATCGGTAGTACAATCAATCACCGTCGAAGGCACGATGCCGCCAATGCCTCCATCCACTACCATATCAATTTGGTTGCCCCAGTGTTCATAAATAATTTCAGGATCGGTATAGTCTTCTACATTTTCTCCAGGGAAGGAAGCAGATAAAATGGGATGCCCTAAGGTTTGAATAATAGAAAGCGCAATATTATTATTAGGTATACGCAAACCAATTGTTTTTTTCTTGGACTGTAAAATTTTAGGTACTTGTTTACTCGCTGGTAAAACAAAAGTATAAGGGCCAGGCAGGGTTTTTTTCAAAATTCTATATAAAGAATTATCTATACTTTTAGCATAGGCACTCAAATCGCTTAAATCGGCACAAATAAAACTAAGTTGCGCTTTTTCTGGATTTACTTTTTTTATCGCGCAAATTTTCTCCACTGCTTCATGATGTAAAATAGAACAACCAAGCCCATAAATGGTATCGGTGGGGTAAGCAATAATGCCGCCACTTTCTAAACAGTCTTTCACCATAGTAAGTTGTCTAGCTTGCGGATTGTCGGGGTGTATTCTAATGAGCATATAGTGTAGGATACAAATTTACCTATTTTTATTCCAATAAGTTTAGGTTTAATTTGTACAAACCATACACCATGTTTAACATCATTTATTTAGAAGAAAAAATAATTACACGCAGTGCATTTCAACTGGCCATTGAAAAGCAAACCGATTGTAAAGTTAGGTACAGTACTGGCTGTATGCAGGATTTCTGCCATTTTATAAAAACAAGTTCTTTGATACCTGATTTGTGTATCTTATCGGATAGTTATAATTATAGGGAGCTGCAAACAGTTATTAAAATCATTAAGTCAAAAAGCGCGCATCCTTTTATACTATTAAAGTCCGATTCAAAATTTATTAAGTCCATTTGTTTCTTAATGAAAAATGGACTGCATGGAATATTTTTTACTGACGAGCCATTGATTGATTTAAAATACACTGTGCGCAACAGAACCCGTTTTAATTTATCGGCAGACAAATCAAAATTAATTACGAGCAATGTATTAGGAGAAATTAATATTAAAGAATTCAACTACAACCGAAAACCGCTTACTCAAAATGAAATTGTATTTATACAACAATGCAGCAAGGATATGAATTATGATGAAATTGCTAAAACACTAAATAAAAGTATCAATACCATTTATGGGTATCGGGACCGAGTATTCAAAAAATTAAAAGTAAGTCAACGCACTGCTATGGTGATGACGGCGCTCAAACACAATTATATAGACTTATAATTTTTTGATCACTTAGGCGCAAAAAAATAAGCCTCATCGAGGCTTATTTAAAATATAGGTCAAAGTCAAAACAGACTTTTCGTTTTATTTAATCTCCCAAGTCTCTTTACCGCGAATTAATTTATCTAAATCGCCAGCCCCTTTAGCCAATGCTTCTTGAATTTGTAAAGACATCATTTCTTCATAACAAGGACGGTCATTGGTATAAAAAACACCAAATGGTCTTGGGAAAACGGCGCCCACTTCAGAAGGATTGTCGAACAAACGTGTTAATATTTGAGCTTTGTAAAAATCTTTTTCGTCATGGATCCACATATCATCAGCGCTGTATTTGGTTCCAATCTCTACCACTTCTGGGCGCATGCCATCAAAACGTATACCCATTTCACCATTGGCACCAAAGGTTAAAGGCTTTCCTTGCTCCACATATAAGCCATGTACTTGCTTGGTTGCTTTCTCCGTAAAAATTTCAAAAGCCCCATCATTGAATATATTACAGTTCTGATAAATTTCTAAAAAGGAAGTGCCTTGATGTTTTTCGGCACGCGCAATCATGGTTTGCATGTGTTTAGGATCACGATCCATGGTACGTCCAACAAAACTTGCATCCGCACCCAATGCCAATGCAGCAGGATTAAATGGATGATCGATACTTCCTTGAGGTGAACTCTTGGTTACTTTATTCACTTCAGAGGTAGGAGAATATTGACCCTTGGTCAAACCATAAATTTGGTTATTGAACACTAAAAAATTAACGTTTAAATTTCTTCTCAACATATGAATGGTATGGTTACCACCAATACTCATTGAATCTCCATCACCTGCAACTATCCAAACACTTAACTCAGGTCTGCTCGCTTTTAAACCACTAGCAATCGCAGTGGCACGGCCATGAATAGAGTGCATACCATATGTATTCATATAGTATGGGAAACGGCTGCTACAACCAATACCACTAATAATCACAATATTTTCTTTTGCAACGCCAATCGTTGGCATTACTCTTTGTACAGAAGCTAAAATGGAATAATCACCACAACCAGGGCACCAACGCACTTCTTGGTCGGTTGCAAAATCTTTAGCGGTTAAGGCAGCAACGGTGCTTTCTATTGTTTCAGTAGACATAGTTAATTCTATTTTTAAGTAGGCAAAATTACATAAAGAAGGTCAATTTAAAGCTATAAAACTTCAAATTATATGTCGAAATCCGCAGTAAAATAGGGTCAAAAGAGAAGTCAAAACCCCTTTTTTAGGTGAAATGCTTCCACAGACCCTTAATTTACCCTTCTCCCCTTCCAAGTATAGGTTTTTACTTGCCCAAAAAGACCGGCCAAAATGGTATAAAGAATATGAAGGGGTTGGTATAAAACAAAGTAGCGTAATTGGGATTGTAAATTGTAAAACTTAGCTACTGGATCTAAAAAATATACTTCAAAAAAGGTTTTAAACGCTAAGGCAATTAATAAACTTCCAAAATGGCCCATGAAAAGCATCCATAAAAAACTAAAATTAAAAAGATACACTAAAAGTAACACCCAAAAAATAGAACGGTCATCATAAAAACGGGCTTTGCTCGACCATCTAATTCTTTGCATAAAAAATTCTTTCCAGTTTTGCATGGCCTTCGTTAATACAATGGCCTCTGGATGAAATAAATAACCAATACGATTGGATAAAGTCATTTTCATTTTATGCATTAAAAACATATCATCTCCACTAGCAATCTGATCCACTCCTTGATAACCACCAACAGCAATAAAAGCCGATTTCTCAAAAGCCAAATTGGCCCCATTGCTCATAGAGTGTTTGCCAGCGCCCACTGCAGCAGCCGTAATTCCTTGTAAGGCTAAAAAATCAAGTAATTGAAATTGATTCAAAACTCCCGATTCTTTAATAAACATTACAGGTGCTGCAACAAAAACAGGTTGGTGTTGTTCGATGTATTGATGAAATAATAACAACCAATTAGGAGGCACAATACAATCTGCATCAGTGGTCACTATCCAATTACCTTTGGCATGTAGCACGGCTTTTTCAATGGCTTTCTTTTTATAGGAACTTATTTCATTGGGTTTAAAATAATCTGCCATACTTAATAAATGTACGTTGGCATATTGCTCCTGTAATTTTTTTACAATCAAAGCAGTTTCATCTTCAGAAAAATCATCAATGACTATAATTTCAAAAAAATCAGTGGCGTAATTTTGAGCTAAAATAGATTCAACACAAGTTTTAATATTTGCAGATTCGTTACGAGCAGGTATCACCACCGAAAAAGAAGTAGGCTTTGTTACCTGATCCTTATTTAACGCAGTGCCTGCTTTAAAATAATGCAAGCTTCCAAACCAATAACGATAAGCCATTAATAAAGCAGCATACAAAATGGTTAAAATGGCTACGGTCCAATCTAAAAGAGTGTGCATGCCACAAAGTTAACCGCTTTTATAAGGAAGAAATAGGATTTTTTGAATGTTTTATATAAATTGTATACCCATTCAATAGCCATTATAGACAACCAAATTATGAGTAATCAAAAGCAACATGTTTTACAAATTCATCCCAAGGACAATGTGTTGGTTGCCTTAACAAATTTGAAACAAGGCGACTCCATTGTATACCAACAACAAACTTATCTTTTAAAAGAGGACGTTGCAGAAAAGCATAAATTTTTTATCCAACCCTTATTAAAAGGAGGGCTCATTACTATGTATGGAATAACGGTAGGTAAAATAACCGCCGAGCAGGTAGCAGTGGGCGAAAGAATGTCTGTAGAAAATACCAAACATGAAGCCGATGCCTATGCTTATAGAAACGTACACTACCAATGGCAAGCACCCGATATAACTAAATTTAAAAACAAAACCTTTAATGGCTATCACCGCAGTGATGATAAAGTAGGTACTGCTAACTATTGGCTATTTATTCCAACGGTATTTTGTGAGAATAGAAATTTAGATGTAATCAAAGAAGCCTTACATTATGCATTGGGCTATACCATTACCGATAAGTACAAAGCATTTGCAGAACAGGTGGTAAACAATATAGGTCATGAAAAAAATATATTGTTAGATGAGCAAACGGCTCATGCACCCCAACACAAAAGAGTTTTTAAAAACATAGATGGTATCAAATTTTTAAATCATAACGGCGGATGTGGTGGTACCAGGCAAGACTCTGCCACCTTAAGTGATTTATTGGCTGCCTATGCCGATCATCCCAATGTAGCTGGCATTACCATGTTAAGCTTAGGCTGTCAACATTTACAAATAGATGATTTTAAGAATGATATCAAAACAAGAAATCCAAAATTCAATAAACCATTACTCGTATTTGAACAACAACAATCACAAAGTGAAGAGCAATTAATTAAGTCAGCCATACAATCTACCATAAAAGAATTAATTGAAGTCAATAAAATTGAAAGAAAAGCAGCGCCCTTAAGTAAATTATGCATTGGTGTAAAATGCGGAGGAAGCGATGGCTTTAGTGGCATATCTGCCAACCCCGCAGTGGGCCATGCAGCAGATTTATTGGTGGCATTAGGAGGCCAAATATTATTAGCAGAATTTCCAGAGCTCTGTGGTGCAGAACAAGAATTAATAGATAGATGTGTAGATGAACCAACAGCCACTAAGTTTATTCGATTGATGGAGGATTATAATAAAATGGCCCATGCTGTAGGTAGTGGATTTCATATGAACCCTTCCCCTGGTAATATTAAAGACGGTCTTATTACGGATGCCATCAAAAGTGCAGGTGCTTGTAAAAAAGGAGGCACTGCTCCAGTAGTGGATGTATTGGATTACACCGAACCAGCTACCAAAGCGGGTTTGAGCCTGGTGTGTACTCCCGGCAATGATGTCGAAGCCACCACAGGTAAAGCAGCAAGTGGGGCCACTTTAATTTTATTTACGACTGGTTTAGGTACACCAACAGGCAATCCAGTTTGTCCAGTAATTAAAATAGCTACCAATACCAAGCTGGCTAATAAAATGTCAGACATTATAGATATCAATACAGGCGATATCATTGATGGTATTAAAACCATCGAACAAATGGGAGAAGAAATTTTAGAATATTGTATTGTGGCTGCTAGTGGAGAAGTGATTCCCAAAGCAGTCCAATTGCAACAGGACGATTTCATTCCATGGAAAAGAGGTGTATCCTTATAAAAATAAAAATGAAACAATATGTTTTTACTAAATAATAAAACAGCAGTAGTAACAGGAGGCGGAAGTGGTATTGGAAAAGAAGTTTGTATAGTTTTGGCACAACAGGGTGCCACTGTTTATGTATTAGATGTAAATAAAGAGCAAGCTGAAGCAACGGTACAACAAATTGAAAAAAATGCAGGACAAGCAAAAGCTATTGCCATTGATGTGACTGATCAAGCAGCTATGAAAAAAACCTATGAAGCCATTGGAAGTATACATATCATGGTTAACTGTGCTGGCATATCTCATATAGGTAATGCCATTAATACGGGCCAAGAAGATTTTGAAAAAATATTTAACGTAAATGTAAAAGGAGTGTACAATAGTTTGCATGTTGGCATTCCAGTCATGCAAAAATCGGGAGGGGGTGCTATTGTAAACATAAGTTCGGTGGTAGCTAAAGTAGGTATATCCGATCGTTTTGCTTATGGTATGAGCAAGGGTGCAGTACATGCCATGACATTAAGTGTAGCCAAAGATTTTATTAAAGAAGGTATTAGGTGTAATAGTATTTCACCAGGCAGAGTGCACACACCATTTGTAGATGGGTTCTTAAAAAAGAATTACCCAGGTAAAGAAACAGAGATGTTTGAAAAATTATCTAAAACACAACCAATTGGAAGAATGGGCAAGCCCATTGAGATTGCGCATCAGGTTTTGTATTTATGCAGTGATGAAGCAGGTTTTATAACAGGAAGCGATTATTGTATAGATGGAGGATTTACTACTTTAAATAGTTAAGCAATAAAAAATAGATAAAATGAAATTAATAAGATTCGGAAAAGAGGGACAAGAAAAACCAGGCCTACATATAAACGGGACCAACTATGATGTAAGTGCATATATAAAAGATTACGATGAAAGTTTTTTCGCCCACCAAGGTTTGGATAAATTAGCAGAAGTAGTAGCCAAAGAAAAATTGACACCCATTAGCAGTATGGAAAGAATGGGAGCTGCAGTAGCAAGGCCTTCAAAAATTTTATGCATTGGATTAAATTATGCCAAGCACGCTAAAGAAACAGGAGCGGCCATTCCAACGGAGCCTATTTTGTTTATGAAATCTACTAGTTCTTTAAATGGTCCATTTGACAATATCATTATTCCAAAAAATTCAGAAAAAACAGATTGGGAAGTAGAGTTGGCGGTAGTCATTGGTAAAAAAGCAAGTTATGTAACAGAAGCAGCTGCGATGGATTATGTAGCAGGATATGTACTACACAATGATGTAAGCGAAAGGGCTTTTCAATTAGAACGCGGTGGCACCTGGGACAAAGGAAAAGGTTGCGATAGCTTTGCACCACTAGGACCCTGGATGGTTACTAAAGATGAAATTGCGAATCCGCATAATTTAAGATTGTGGTTAAGTTTAAATGGAAAAATAATGCAAGACAGCAATACCGATGATTTAATTTTTAATATACCACAACTTATTTCCTACTGCAGTCATTTTATGACCTTATTACCAGGCGATGTAATAAGTACGGGAACCCCTGCTGGTGTTGGCTTAGGCTTTAGTCCCAATATTTATTTAAAACCAGGCGATGTAGTTGAATTAGGCATAGACGGGTTAGGCACAAGTAAACAAACCGTAGTTGCTTATCAACCATAAGAATTAGAAAGTATGAAAATAATTGACACCCATCAACACTTTTGGAAATACGATGCCACAAGACATGATTGGATCAATGAAGACATGAGGGCCATTAGAAAAGATTTTTTACCAGAACAATTAGCTCCTCTATTAAAGGAAAATAATGTAGAAGGATGTGTTAGTGTGCAAGTAGATCAAACGACTGAGGAAACAGATTTTTTATTGGCGCTGGCCAAAGAGCATTCATTTATACAAGGTGTAGTGGGCTGGGTAGATTTGCGGTCATCCAATTTAGAAGATACATTAGAAAATTATAGGGATGCAAAAGCGCTCAAAGGATTTAGACATATTATACAAGGACAAGCAGCCGGGTTTATGTTGCAGCCAAATTTAATTCAAGGCTTAAAAAAATTAGCCGCGCGGAATTATACCTATGATTTATTAATTTATGCGCATCAACTAAAAGAAGCCAATGAATTAATTAAACAAGTAACTGAACTACCTATTGTAATAGATCATGTGGCCAAACCCAATATTAAAAATAGCGAGATCGAAGAATGGAAAAAAGAAATCACTGCCCTTGCAAAATATTCAAATGTATATTGTAAAATAAGTGGCATGGCCACAGAAGCCAACTGGGAAACCTGGACCATGGCTAATTTACAGCCTTATTTAGATACGGTGGTGGAGGCGTTCGGAACCGAAAGAATTATGTTTGGAAGCGATTGGCCGGTATGTTTGGTCGCTACTTCTTATGCAAAATGGTTAAATGGAGTACAAAACTATTTCAATACTTTTAGTAGCACAGAACAAGAATCAATTTTTGCTGGCAATGCAATAAAATTTTATAAACTTTAAATTATGGACTTACAACTTCAAGGAAAAATAATTATCGTATCCGGTGGTGCAAGAGGTATTGGCGAAGGTATTACCAATATACTCGCAGCAGAAGGCGCTATACCAATTATCATAGGAAGAAGCGAAGAGCATAATATGGCATTGGTTAAAGCCATTCAACAAAAAGGTGATCAAGCCGATCAGGTAGTCGCAGAACTCACCAATCCAACTGAATGCGAAAATGCCATCAAAAAAATTATCACTAAACACGGTACTATTGATGGATTAGTGAATAACGCTGGAGAAAATGATAGCATCGGTTTAGAAAAAGGCAATTATGAATTGTTTATGAAAAGCCTGCATAAAAATGTGGTGCACTATTATTTATTGGCACATCATGCACTACCCTATTTAATAAAATCAAAAGGCAATATTGTCAACATCAGTTCAAAGACTGCCGAAACTGGACAAGGCGGCACTTCTGCTTATGCTGCTGCCAATGGAGGACGCAATGCACTCACCAGAGAATGGGCAGTTGAATTATTAAAGTATGGTATTCGTGTAAATTCAGTCATTGTTGCGGAATGTTATACTCCATTGTATGAAAGGTGGATACAAACCTTACCCAATCCAGCAGAAAAATTAAAATCTATCCAAGATAAAATTCCATTGGGCAATCGTTTCACCACCAAAGAAGAAATAGCCAATACCGTTGCTTTTTTACTATCTGAAAAATCAAGCCATACCACAGGGCAGTTATTGTATGTGGATGGCGGTTATGTCCATTTAGACAGGGCTTTGGAATAGAATTGGCATAATTAACCCCATTTTAGCCCCTTTTCATTTTGAGCAAAATGACCCATTTTTAAGCAAAAACAGGTCAAATTATAATAAAATGGACAAAAAAGTCCAAATTATTAGCCAAATCAACAAAATTGGTTGTACTTTTATATTAGTTGCATAACTAACTATATGTCAAACAACCAATTCAAAAGAGGAGAACTCTACAGCGTCATTAATGGCATGGCCACCACGGCTGTTGCCCGAAGATTACAAAAGAATTTTAGAAACGCAGGACTCGATATCACTATTGAGCAATGGTCTGTTTTATATCATTTATGGAAAGAAGATGGGCTCAGTCAATTAGAACTGGGCAATAGAACTTTTAGAGATAAAGCAAGTACTACCCGACTCATTGACAATTTAGAAAAACAAGAATTAGTCATTCGAGTGGCTAGTAAGGATGACCGAAGAATTAATTTGGTTTACTTAACTGATATCGCAAAACCTTTGCAGCAAATTACTTATGAATTGGCCAATCAAACCATGAATGAAGCCTTATTAAATATCAATAAGGAAGAAATTGAAATAGTTAAAAATGTTTTTCAACGTGTGTATGATAATTTAATGAGCAAAGACTTAAGCTAAGTCCTACAATAAAAATCAAGAAACAGATTCAATAGATAAAAAATAGAACTATCATTTTATAAATAATTTTTATGGAAACTACTAAAACAGTAATTAAAGGTGGGGAATGGATTATCAAAGAAGTAAATGCCGAAGACATTTTTATTCCTGAGCAATTTAATGAGGAGCAAATTATGGTACGCGATATGTGTACTCAATTTGTAGACACAGAAGTATTGCCAGTGGTAGACCGAATTGATAAATTGGAGCCAGGCTTAATGCCTTCTCTGTTAGAAAAAGCAGGCGCACTGGGCTTATTAGGCATTACCGTACCCGAAGCTTACGGCGGATTGGGAAAAGACTTTGTCACTTCCGTAATTGTTGCCGAATATTTAGGCGCGGGTTATTCTTTCTCTGTAGCCAATGCTGCGCATTCAGGAATTGGTACTTTACCTATTTTATATTTTGGAACAGAAGCGCAAAGATTAAAATATGTACCGAAGTTGGCATCAGGTGAATATAAAGGTTCTTATGGATTAACCGAACCTAATAGTGGCTCAGATGCATTGAGTGCAAAAACTACTGCTAAATTATCGGCCGATGGAAAGCATTATATTATCAATGGTCAAAAATGTTGGATCACTAATGGTGGTTTTGCCGATGTGTATACTGTATTTGCTAAAATTGATGGAGAACAATTTACTGCCTTCATCATTGAAAGAGGAACCGAAGGATTTACGCAAGGGCCAGAGGAACATAAGATGGGCATTAAGGGATCCTCTACTGTGCAATTGTATTTTCAAGATTGCAAAGTCCCTGTTGAAAATGTATTAGGTGAAATAGGCAAAGGACATATCATTGCCTTTAATATTTTAAATATTGGTCGATTAAAATTAGGTTCAGCCACCATCGGTGGCGCTAGAAGGGCTTTAAGCGCATCAGTTCAATATGCAAAAGCAAGAGAGCAGTTTAAATTACCCATTGTAAAATTTGGAGCCATCCGACATAAGTTAGCCGAAATGGCCATTCGTTTATGGGTGGGCGAAAGTGCATTGTACCGAGTGTCCTATAATATAGATGAACAAGAACAAATTTTATTGGCCGCAGGTAAAACTTTATCTGAGTCCTTATTAGGAGCTGCAGAAGAATATGCTATTGAGTGTGCCATCTTAAAAGTGTTTGGAAGTGAGGTATTAGATTTTGTAGTGGATGAAGGGGTGCAAATACATGGAGGCAATGGGTACAGTGATGAGTATGCCATTTCAAAAGCGTATCGTGATAGTCGTATCAATAGAATATATGAAGGCACTAACGAAATCAATAGGTTGTTAACTGTGGACATGGTATTGAAACGTGCTATGAAAGGTAAATTAGATTTAATGGGACCTGCTATGAATGTGCAAAAGGAATTAATGAGCATACCAGATTTTGGTAGTGGTGAAGAAACCCCATTTGCAAAAGAAAAAGAAGCCATAGCGAATTTTAAAAAATGTATTTTAATGGTAGCAGGTGCTGCAGTACAAAAATTAATGATGACCTTAAATAAAGAACAAGAAATATTAATGAATATAGCAGATATGTCCATCATTACTTATCATGCAGAGTCGGCTTTGTTAAGACTAGAAAAATTAACTGCGATGAAAAGCGAAGCTGAGGTAACAGTGCAAGCAGATATCGTACGTACTTATATTTATGATGCAGCCGATGCTATTAATAAAGCAGGTAAAGATGCAGTAAATGCTTTTGCTGAGGGAGATGAATTACGCATGATGAATATTGGATTAAAAAGATTCACCAAAGTAGACGCCTTTAATAGCAAAGAAGCCCGCAGAAGAATTTGCGCGCAATTGGTAGCAGACGATGGCTATAAATTATAGAAAATTAGGAAGTAAAAATAATAACTAGCAAGCTTCCGTAAAAAAGCCTCCCCCGAAATTCGTGGGAGGCTTTTAATTTAATATTGAATAGGCTATTTAAACGCTATCACTAAGCCTTAGCAGTTTTATACCCTAATTTTTCGGGCGTAATTGGTAAATCTCTTACTCTTTTACCAGTGGCATTGTACACTGCATTAGCTAAAGCTGCGGCAAAACCAATTAAAGCAATTTCACCAATCCCTTTGGCTCCAATCTCATTCATATTCATGTCTGGTTTATTTACAAACCAAACATCTGTTGGTGGAGCTTGAGAATGCAATGGAACATGGTATGCACCAAAACTTGCATTGATAATTTGTCCAGTCAACTGGTCTATATCCACTTTTTCAGTTAAAGCCATCCCTATTCCACCCACCACACCACCAAGCATCTGACTCCTTGCTGTTTTAGGACTAATGATTTTACCTGCGTCACCTGTAGTGACAACATTTAAAACTTTTATGGTTCCGTCTTTTGCATTTACCCCCAGTTTCACAAAGTGCGCAGAAAAAGAATTGCTGGTGTATTTAAGTTGTTCCGCATTTTTGCCATTAGAATTAATGGTTAAGTCAATTTTTTCTTGATTGGCTAATTTGAATAAAGTACTAATATCAATTTTAGTATTGGCATCTTTTTTTAAAACCACCATTTCATTTTTCACTTCTAAAGCATCTGCAGTAGTGGAAGCAAATGGAGGTGCATATTGAATAGCTAATTCTTTTAATTTTTGTTGCACTGTTTTACACGCTAAGTCCACTGCAGAACCTACGGTGGAAGTAGTACCAGAACCTCCTTGTGAAGGACCCGGAGGTAAATCTGAATCGCCAAGTTTGAATTTAATTTTTTGAATAGGCATCTGCATTGCTTCTGCTGCAATCATAGTCATACTGGTAGTAGTGCCCGGACCCATATCACTCACGGCGCACTCTAGTAATAATTTACCATCATTGCTTAAAACAATTCTCACCGAGGCAGATCCTTTGCCTGCACCAAACACACCCACCGACATACCATAACCAATAAGCCAACCATTTTCTTTTATAGTTCCTGGTATGGATGGACGATTTTTCCATCCAATTTTTTCCATTCCATACGCATAACAATCTTTAATATTGATATCCGAGAAGGGTAATTTATTTTCAGGATTAACCGTCGTAAAATTTTTAATTCTTAATTGAATCGGATCCATTTTTAATTTATAGGATAACTCATCAATAGCCGATTCTAATGCAAAACAGCCAGTTGCTTCTCCAGGGCCCCTCATCCAAATAGGCGTACTTAAGTCTAAGGGAAGAACACTATATTTTGTATCCACGTTTTCACAAGCATATAAAAATTTAGACACATTCACTATGCCTTCTCTAAAATCTTCATACCTCGAAGTATTACTGATGGCTTCATGGGAAATGCCAATAAAATTACCAGCAGCGTCTGCGCCTAATCCAATTTTTTGCCAACTTTGCGGACGATAGCCCACCAACGTAAACATTTGTGGTCTGGTAAGTACTAATTTTACAGGACGTTTTAATTTTTTAGCAGCAATACAAGCAGCAGGAACATTCGACCAACTTCTCAAAGCACTACCAAAGCCGCCACCAACATTTTCGGCTATTACTCTTACATTTTTATCGGGTAAACCAAAAGTTTTTGCGATGGTAGATTGGGTACTCTTAGGTCCCTGCGTTTTATCATACAAAGTAACTTTGTCCTCGGCTTCCCAATGAGCAATAGTGGCAAATAGCTCCATTGCATTATGCACTTCTATAGGAATATTGTATTCAGCCTCAACAAAAAAATTAGTTTCTTTAAATTTTTTCTCTGTACCTCTTTTATAATTTACGGTTGATTTTAAATTAGCAGGTATTAACCTTGCTTTGTTAAAATTGGTTTCAAATTTCTCCGCTTGATAATCTGTTTTTACAAAACGAACAGCGGCGTTGGCATTTTCAAAAGTATCCGCAACAACCAGTGCAATGGGTTGTCCAAAAAAACGAACTATATTATCATACAATACCTTATGCCCTCTCCACTCAAAAACATTTTTTGGTCGCTCCGCTGCATTGGAAATATAACCAGGTACTACAGGGCAATTGCCATAATAAATAATATCTAACACGCCAGGCATCGCGAGGGCTTTACTGGTATCTATGCTTTTAATGGTTCCTTTAGCAATAGTACTGGTCACAAAAACAGCATAAGCCAAATTGGGTAAATTATGTTCTGCAGTGTACTTCGCTTTTCCATTTACTTTGTCAGCCCCATCTACCCGCTCGTCTTCTAAAAATATTGTATTGTAATTATTCGATTTCATAAGATTGAATTAAAGTAATTAAATTTTAGCACCCGTTTTAGCTACTTCTTCTATAGCATCAACAATGTTTTGGTAAGCGCCACATCTACAAATATTAGTATCCATATAGGCTTGAATACTTTTTCTAGAGTTGGCATTGCCTTCTCTAACGCAAGCCACGGCAGACATAATTTGACCAGAAGTACAATAGCCGCATTGGAAGGCATCATTTTTTAAAAAGGCTGCTTGCATAGGATGTAAGTTTACTCCATCACTTAAACCTTCAATCGTCGTTATTTTATTATTTTGATTACTTAAAGCCAATTGTACACAAGACTTAGTTCTCTTGCCATTAATATGAATCGTGCAAGCGCCACACTGACCCATTTCACAACCTTTTTTAGTACCTGTATAAGATAAATCCTCTCTTAATAAATTGAGTAAGGTAGTTCTTGCATCAATTTCAAGGTTCATTAATTGACCATTAATCGTAATGGCTAATTTTTCCTTGGCAATCGGTAAAGGAACAATTGCATCCATGGCAAAAGTTTTCACTAAACTGGTAGGTGTAAAATACAAAGCTGCTATGGATGCCGATTTTTTTAAAAAGCCCCTTCTGCCATCATGCTGATTACAGGGTTTCATAAGCGTAGGTTTGATGTAATTTAAAATAAATTTTATACAATCTTCACATTGCGCGAAAAACTTTCTTCTAACGAGATTAAGGTTTCGGTACGTTCAATTCCTTTTATTTTTTGTAGTTCGTCATGCAACACAAAACGAAGTTGTTGAATGTCTTTACAAACAATCTCCACAAACATGCTGTAATTACCAGTAGTATAATTAACGCGCACTACTTGAGGGATATTTTTTAAAGCCATTACAACGGTATCATACATCGAACTCTTCTCTAAGTAAATACCAATAAAAGCAATAATATCATAGCCCAATACTTTTAAGTCTACGGCCAAACGCTTGCCTTGTACAATGCCTAGTTCTTCTAGTTTTTTAATACGCACATGAATGGTGCCACCCGATACAAAAAACTGCTTGCCTAAATCGGCATAAGACACTTCTGCATCCTGCATCATGGCTTGAATAATTTGTAAATCAAGCTTATCAAGGCTTTTGTCAATGTTTAATTTGGGGTTAATTTTAGGCTCCATATTTATGTAATTTTAAATAATATGGCAATTTATTAATATTTTTCTATATTTTGAATAAATTAGTTAAAATATTTGCAACATAAAGGTCAATACTTTAGTTTTGATTTATCAAATGAATGATTAAACACTCAAATGATGAGTTCTTAAATACTGTGGGGTGATGAAATTTTGGCAAACATGCCTCCTCGTCTCGGAGGTGGGGATAACGGGATAAACGAAACATAGAGCCATCTAGCAATAGGTGACCAGGGTAGACCACTCAACTTTGTGTTTTAGCTAACTGCCTCATGGAGGTTCGATCCCTCCCCCTACAGCCACTAAAAAACCTACTAGGATTGTCCCGGTAGGTTTTTTTATTTTAATTAGTTGACACTAGTTATATCTTTTTTTAGTCTTATTACCATTTGTTTCAGCATGATCGTTGCATGATATGATAGCTGCTGAAATGATTATTGTAACCCCAATTTTTCTTTGTAATGAATAGCTGATAAGCCCCGTAAAGTAGCTGCTGCCATTTCTGGTGTAATATCTCTTTGAGGGTTAGCCAGCATTTCGTAACCAACC